>JBGPHB010000055.1:0-10684 GCA_041484155.1 Bryobacteraceae bacterium | reverse complement strand
TATCGGGCTCAAGAAACGTCTTCACACATCAAAACAAACAACTTCAACTCATTGAGAGCAAGAACTTCGGTCTAATGCATAAATCGGCGGGAATCCCGGAGAGGCGCACATGAGGTCATAGTAAGCGATGACCCGGCGGGACAACACAACCTGCTGGCGAGCCAAGGACCTCTGGACTGGAACGTCCTGACTGCTGGCCCCGACAGCTTGCCCGCAAGGGCCACAGGGGAACAGGGGAGGGCGATTGGCCGCGTATAAGGTTGCTGCCGGTATGGGGCGGGCGAAGGTCGCGGCGGAGCACTCCAGTTTGAAGCCGTACTGGGGAAAACCCGCTGTACGGAATTTTAGATTTAGAGGGGGAGAAGGAAACGTCAGCACGGTCTGGCGGCTCTTTGCCACGCAGCCTGAAAGGGCGGATACTCTGGAAGCCGATCGACCTAACCTGGGCGCGCCTTCTCTCTACTCGGTGTCTCGGTGTCGGCGCTTTGGGTAATCAGCCACTTACCGAACCGCGACCGTGAGGGAGCGGGCTATTTCTTCACCGCCGGAGCAGCGGCCTTATTCAGCAAGGCTTTAATTTCCGCGGGGGGATCGAAGCGATCGGCCGGAATCTCGCCGTTCACCTGCACGCTCTGAATAGTCATGGTCATCTCCTGCCCGGCCACCCTCTCCGTGTGCCTGGTGGGGACTCGTACACCGGCGAAGTCCTTGTAATCGGACATGATGACTTCCAACGGAATTTCGCCCATCTGGGTTACCGCAACTGTCGTAATCTTGACCGCGAGTCCGGACTTTTTCTGAAAGTAGGTGGTCACCGTCTTGCCCTCGGCGGGCGTCAGAACGACCTTGTAACAATCCTCTCCATCCACCATTTCCACGCCCGCCGTCTCGACGGTTGGATAGAGCTTGCGCCAGTGGAGCTCCGCATTGAAAGTGCCCTCCCGCAAAGTCTGCGCTTTCTCTTCACCGCTCTTCACGCGGGGACCCAGGATTGGACTCATTTCCCACGCCACTCCGCTCCTTGCGCCGGCCTCGATCTTTCCGATTCCTTCAAGCTCAATCATGGAATAGTTATTGTCAGGATCGGCTGCGTAGCGTGTCAAGGTGCCTTTCAGGCCCTGCGCTCCGAATTCTACCGTCCCCGTTACCGTCTCGGTCTTTCGTTTCTGATACGCATTCGCGCCGCCGGTGACCTCTATGAACCGGTCGAGAATCGTTTCGGCTTTGGGCAACGCTTCGTCGGCCGCGAGGGCCGTGATCGCGCCGAACCATGCTACCACCGCTAGTTTTCTAATCATTTTGACGTCCTGATCCACTCTAACGCAGTGTCCACTACCGGATCGTGCCCCGCGAGCAGCGCCTCGCGGGTCAGTTTCACTTCGACATCGGGCGTGACGCCCGCGCCTTCGAGCGGCTTGCCGCCCTCGGAGATATAGTTCGCGATGGCGTACTGGAAGCCGTCGCCATTCGGCAGCTTTTCGATCACTGACGGAAGCGCCGCGGCGGCCGTGGGAGTGCCGAAGATGCGCGCGCGACCGAGGTCCTTCAGTCCCCCGGCGAAGATTTCGGAGGTGGAAGCCGAAGAGCCGTCCACCAGGATCGCCACCGGGCCGGTAAAGACCTGGGGCCGCGGATTGATCACGAAGTTGATGGTTGTGTCGCGCATGTACATGGTGCCCAGCCGCTGGTCCGGCTTATCCACCAGCCACCCCGCCATACCCATGGCCATTCCGCCGATGCCGCCCGGATTTCCACGCAGATCGATGACCAGGCCGTTACACTGCATGCAGCCGCTCACAGAATCGGCGAAGCTCGCCATGACTCTGGGAAGATCCAGGAACATGTTGAAGCCGACGTAGCCGGTGCCCCCGATCTTCTTCGACTCGAACCAGACGTGCATGGGCGGCAGGTTGCCAAAACGTGAAGTCTGGCCGCGTGGCGGTGCAAGCGCGAGCTCGAGGGTCGCATCGCGACTGGCGCCGTCCACGAATCTCACGCGGATTTTCCCGCCAGAGGGTCCTGTAAGCCGCGCCAGCACGGCACGCTCGAGCGTCAGTTCACGAATCGCCGGATCCGCCGTGAGTTTCTGAATCACGGGCGCGAGGTCCTGTCCATCCACGCTCACGATCTTCCAGCCCGGCTTCACGCCGGTTCTCTCGGCCGGCGAGCCGGGATCGATCCGGGTCACCACGGCTTGCCCTTCCAACACCCGCGCATCGATGCCCGGCGAACCGTCGCCGAAACTCTCAACGCCGACGTCATTGTAGACAGTCGTGGGAAAAATCGCGAAGTGAGTCTGCTTCAGGCGGCCCAGCATGTCGCGGATGACGGCTCGTGCCTGGTCCATGCTTTGGGCGCGCTCGATCCTCGGGCGAAATTCTTCGTGCACGGCCTGCCAGTCCAAGCCTCCAGGTTTCTGCTCCCAGTGCTTGTCCCGAATGGTGGTCCAAACTTTTTCAAAAGACGCGATGCTGACTTGCTTTTGTTCCCCTGTGAGCTGTCCGTACAGCGACAGACTGGCCAGGCAGACTCCCAGAAGAGCGCGCATACCCTCATGGTCTCATACGATAATAGAACCCAATATGAGCGAATTGGTAAGCTTCACGCGCCAAGGGATTATCGGCGTGCTCACCATTGAAAATCCACCGGTGAACGCGCTGAGCCCGGGAGTGCCCGAAGGCATCGTCGCCGGTATCGAAGCGGCCCGGAAGGACCCGGAGATTCGCGCGATCGTGATCATCGGTAGCGGCCGCACCTTTATTGCCGGCGCGGATATTCGCGAATTCGGCAAAATCACGTCGGGAGAAAAATCGCGCTTCACTTTGCATCCTACGCTGCAAGCGATCGAGGACTGCCCCAAGCCGGTGGTGATGGCGCTCCACGGCACCGCCTTTGGCGGAGGCCTGGAAGTAGCCATGGCCGGCCATTATCGCGTGGCTGTTCCGTCGGCGCAGGTGGGCCAGCCCGAGGTGAAGCTCGGTATCATTCCCGGCGCTGGGGGCACGCAGCGGCTGCCGCGCCTGGCCGGCGTGGCCAAGGCCGTGGAAATGTGCGCGTTCGGCGAGCCGCTGGCCGCGCCCGCGGCGCTGGCGGCCGGCATCGTGGATAAGATCATCGAGGGAGATCTGCTTGCGGGCGCCGTCGAGTTCGCCCGTGGAGTCGCGGGCAAGCTGGTGTTCAAGACCCGCGAGCGCGGCGAGAAACTCCGCGACTCTTCGCGCAACGCAGCGATCTTCGCCCTGGCGCGCGAACATGCGCTCAAAACCCGGCGTGGCCAGACGGCTCCGTTGGCGGCGATTGAAGCCGTGGAAGCGGCGACCCGATTGACGTTCGACGACGGTTTACGGCGGGAAGCCGATCTGTTCCGCACCTGCCTGATGTCGAGCCAATCCAAGGCGTTGATCCACGCCTTCTTCGGGGAACGCGCGGTGTCCAAGATTCCGGACATTCCCAAGGAGACCAAGACCTACCCGATCCGGCGAGCGGCCGTGATCGGGGCCGGCACCATGGGCGCCGGCATCGCCATGAACTACGCCAACGCGGGGATTCCCGTGATCGTACGGGAAACCAGCCAGGAGGCGCTCGATAAGGGCATTCAAACCATCGGAAAAAACTATGGCAATTCGGTCGCGAAGGGCCGCTTTTCGGCCGAAGTGATGGCCCAGAGAATGGCCCTCATCACGCCGCAGCTCACCTATCAGGGCTTCGAACAAGCCGACATCATCGTGGAGGCCGTGTTCGAGGGGATGGCGCTCAAAAAGCAGATCTTTTCCGAGATGGACAAAGTCGCCAACCCGGATTGCATTCTGGCCACGAATACCTCCACCCTCGACATCGATGAAATCGCTTCGGCCACACAGCGTCCCCACATGGTGATCGGCCACCACTTTTTCAGCCCGGCCAACGTTATGCGGCTGATGGAGATCGTGCGAGGCAAGGCCACCAGCAAGGAAGTCATTGCGACGTCGATGGCGCTGGCGAAGAAGTTGAACAAGGTGGGTGTGCTGGCCGGAAATTGCCGCGGTTTCATCGGCAATCGCATGCTTCTGCCGTACCTGCGAGAGGCGGAGTTCCTGGTGGAAGAAGGTGCGAAAGTGGAGGCGGTCGATCAGGCGCTCTATGATTTCGGCCTGGCGATGGGACCCCTCGCCATGAACGACCTGGCCGGCCTGGACGTCGGCTGGCGCATACGTAAGGAATTCAAGCACCTGGAAAAGCCCGGCGTGAGGCAGCCGCTGGTGCCCGACCTTCTCTGCGGACTGGGACGCTTCGGGCAGAAGACCGGCATGGGCTGGTACAAGTACGACCAGGATCGCAAGGCGATACCGGACCCGGACGTGGCGGATCTGATCGAGAAGACCGCGCGATCGGCCGGCATTACGCAGCGTCAGATCACTCCGGTCGAGATCGTCGAGCGGACCATCTACGCACTGGTGAACGAAGGTGCGCGGCTTCTGGAAGAGGGGATCGCTTTGCGCCCGGTCGATATCGACGTCGTGTACCTGACCGGCTACGGTTTCCCGGCCTGGCGCGGCGGTCCGATGTTTTACGCCGACAGCATCGGCCTGAGCACGGTCTTAGCGAAAGTCGAACAGTTCAGGTGGACGCCCGCGCCGCTGCTGAAAAGTCTGGCGGCGGCGGGAAAAACGTTTCAGGCCACGAATCAACACGGATAAACATGATTCGTGTTCATTCGTGGCCCAATTTGCGTTGCCCCACGCGCGCCAGCAAACGCGTTTCGCGCTTGTGCAGATCGGGTGAGTCCTCGTGGGTAAGCGCGCTACGGGTCATCTCGAGCGCCATCGTGTAGTTCTTTTCGCGATGCTCGTAGTGCTTGGCTAGCTCTTCCAGGCCGCGCACACGGAACGGATTCCTGGCAGCCGCGAGATCGCTCCACACGGCCAGAGCCCGGTCAGACCGGCCCAGTTTGCGCTCGAGCGCGCCAATGTCCCACAAGGTATGAAACAGCAGATCGTCGGGCAGGCCAGCCTCGACGGCGCGGCGAAACAGGGTCAGCGCCTGCTCGAGTTCACCGGCTTGGCGCAGCCAGCGGGCAATCCCCAGCATCTCGGCGCCATGCCGGGCGACGGAGCTCGCCGGGTCCTTGAATGCGTGGGGCACGATACCGGTCAGACAGGCTAGTGTGAGGATATCGATCGAGTTGTGATGAAAGATCGGCAGCAGGCGCGCGGCCTGCCGTGTGCGCAGATACTCGAAATAGACGTAAGGGATCAGCGCGCCTGGCACATCCCCCTGGCGCTCCACGCCCAGCACCGCGTTTTCAAGATCCACCAGGCGGCAGCTCTCAAAACGCAATTTCCACAGGCGTCGCGCACCATGCAGCAGATCGAGATGTTCCAGGCGGGCGAACGGCGGGCGCGCACGGTTGAGGCGATAGCGCGTCTCGAGCAGGGGCTGATCGTAGGCGCGGCCGTTGTAGGTGATCAGTACGCGAAACTCCGCAAGATGCCGGGCCACGGCGTCCAGCAGGCTCGCTTCTTCGGCATAGTCGCGCATGAAGAACTGGCGTACGCGGAACCCTTCTGGCGTGATGCGGCCGATGCCGACGAGGAACGCACAGGTGCCGGTTCCGCCCGCGAGTCCTGTGGTTTCGGTGTCAAGGAAAGCCCACTCTTCCGGAGACGCCGCTGCGATACTTCCGTCTGAAATCGAGTCCAGCAGGTTGTGGGGAAGATCGGCGAGCGAGCCGATATCGGCGCTTCCGTGCCTGCGGTGACGCTCGTAAAGCTTCTCGGTCTCGAAGTGACGGCCGAGGGCGGTCTCGACTTCTTCACCGCTGACACATTCTTCGACATGTAGGCGCGGCAGCGGACGCTCGCGTGTCTCATACTTCCGGTCGATTCGCTCCATGCGCTGCCGCAGGACGGCGAGTTGCTCTTGAAATTCGCCCATTCGCCTTTTCTTTGCTAGGATAGCAGGGTGACCTGGGATGTGGGAAGCGGAAAGCGGAGAGTGCGTGAAAGCCCCGAAAAATCGGGCTTTGGTCGCATATTCCCCTTTACAGCGGGTTTCCCGATCCCTTATCATTTAGTAGCAAATGTGGGCCTGGCGCGTTGGCGGCGGTCCCGCCTGCTAACGTACATTCGGGAGAATCAAACTACAAAGGAGAAACATGGCAGCAAAGATGACTCAATCGCAGATGGTGAAGGAACTGGGCGCGGCGGTGGGCGTAAACAACAAAGTCGCAAAGTCCTTCGTAACGGCGTACGCGGATTTGGCCGTGAAGGAAACCAAGAAGAGCGGCGTGGCCGTATTGCCCGGCATCGGCCGGCTGGTGCGCGTGGATCGCAAGGCGCGTATGGGACGGAACCCGGCGACGGGCGAAGCCATCAAGATTCCGGCCAAGAAAGTCGTGAAGTTCCGCGTGGCCAAGGCGGTGAAGGATTCGATCGTCCCACCGAAGAAAAAGTAGAACTCCAAAGAAAACGAAACCCCGCCCGATGGTTTCCATCGGTGCGGGGTTCTTTTCTAATGCCGATTGAGACGCGCGCGTTCCCTGCCTGTGCGCGTCGGAAGCCTTACGCCTGCTTCTTTTCGTCGGGGGGATGGTCGGGCGGACCCTTCAAAGAATCTTTGAAGTTTCGGATGCCTTCGCCCAAGCCTTTAGCCAGTTCAGGGATCTTCTTGCCGCCGAACAAGAGCACGGCAACCAACAGGATGATCAGAAGCTCCTGAAAACCGATACTACGCATAGGGCCTCCTTACGCTGCAAGTTTAACACAAGCGCACCTATGAGACCTCCTAAACGCCAGCCCCGGTTCGACCAAAAGAAGGAAGTCCGCGCCATCGCCCGGGAACGGGTGGGAACCGTCAAGGCGGGGCGTGTGATCGTCCCTAAAACGCAGCGGAAGAAGCGCAAGCACAAGAAGCTGCTGGATTCGGACGTGGTACAAGATTGATATGCCCCTGGTGAAAGTGGGTTCCCTGTCGGCGCTGCCGCCGGGAAAGGTGATGGAAGCCGAAGTCCGCCAGAACACCTACGTGATCTGCAACGCAGGTGGCGACCTCCACGCTTATGACGGCATCTGTCCTCACGCCGGCGGTCCGCTGGGCCAGGGGAACATCGAAGGGAACAACCTGGTGTGCCCGTGGCACGCCTGGGAATACGACTGCCGCACCGGCATCAACGACTACGACGATACCGTCAGGCTCACTCCGTTCCCCGTGAGTGTGCAGGGCGACGACATTCTGATCGACGTTCCCTGACCGTGCCTGAACTTCCTGAAGTAGAAACAGTGGTCCGATCCTTGGCGCCGCACCTGACGGGACGCCGCATTGTCTCCGCAAAGTTCACTTCGCGCTTCGTGACTCCAGGCGACCGGCGCAAGCTCGGAGCGCGCCTGGCAGGACGCACCATCGAAGGCGTGACTCGCCGCGGCAAATTCATCGTGATCGCGCTCGACTCGGGCACGCTGGCGGTCCATTTGGGGATGACCGGGAAGCTTCTCCTGGATGGCGATGTGAATCCGCACACCCACGGCGTGTTTGTCCTGGACGGCGGCGTTTTGCTGTACGACGATCCGCGCCAGTTTGGGCGCGTCGAGTGGGGCGCCAAGCGTGTCGCCCGCCTGGGACCGGAGCCCTTGGAGATCGCCCTCGAAGAATTCTGCGCCCGCTTGCGCGGACGCAAGTCGAAGGTGAAACCGCTGTTGTTGAACCAGCGGTTCCTTGCGGGCATGGGCAACATCTACGTGGACGAGGCCCTGTTCGCGTCCGGCATCCATCCGCTGGCGATTGCGTCGCGATTGAGTATGCCGCGCGCGGCACGTCTGCATCAGGCGATTCGTGAGATCTTATCGCTGGCGATCGAGCACCGAGGTTCGTCGATTTCCGATTATGTCGATGCGGAGGGCCAGCGTGGCGCTTTCCAGCTTCTGCACCGCGTTTATGGCCGAGAGGGGGAGCCCTGCATCGATTGCGGCGCGCCGATCAGGAAGATCGTGGTGGCGCAGCGGGGGACACATTATTGCCCAAAGTGTCAGCGGAGGTAGGAGGGATCCTCGTCGGTTATCGTGGCTCGCACGAGTGCGCGCGCCCCGTATCTCCCGCAACATTCTGCCAGTTTACTGGTCACGGAGCGGTCTTAGGCACGAGCTTGATCTCGAATAACTTTGGCCACAGCTTACCGGTCACGAACAGGCGGTCGCCGAGAAGATCGTACGCGATGCCATTCAACACGTCTACTTCCGGTACGCGATCTTCTTTGCTCAGGATTCCGGAAAGGTCGATCCAGCCCAGCACTCTGCCGTCGGCCGGAGAAATGCGGGCAATCCGGTCCGTCTGCCAGACGTTTGCATAAATCTCGCCGTGAACGTCTTCGAGTTCGTTCAAACGCTCGACGGTTCGTGGTCCGTCATGCACGGTGAACCGCTTGTTCTCCACGAGAGTCACCGCGTCCCAGCAGCGGATTTGTGACGTTCCATCGCTCATGTAGATCAGATTGCCGTCATTGGCGAGGCCCCAGCCTTCGCCGGAATAGCTGAAGGTTCGCAATCGCTGGAACGAGGTCTGGTCATATAAAAAGCCGAGCTGGGACTTGTAGGTCAGCTCCACGATCCGCTGGTTGACGACCGTGATTCCCTCCCCAAAGAGCTGCGGCGCTAGCCGGATTTGCTGGACGACTTCTCCCGTTTCCAATTTCACCTTGCGCAGCACGGACCGGCCTTCGCGGCCGGTGCCTTCGTACAGAAAACCGCCGCGGTATTCCAAGCCTTGGGTAAAGGCGGTCCGGTCGTGAGGGTACACGTGAACGATTTGATACCCATACTCGGGAGGGGCGGCCTGCAAGGCGACCGTCAGCAAAAATGCACGGAGATACATGATTCTTCATCGCAGGTCATGGACCTGCGCCACTCTTGCGATTTCGTCGGCTACTTCGACTACCGCCTTCATCGCCCTCACGTCGTGTACGCGCACCAGGTGCGCTCCGTGCAAGATCGCGGCGGTGACCGCTGCGGCGGTGGCAAACTCGGTCTCGAGCGGAGACCCCTTGGTCAGGAAATGTTTTCGAGAGGCGCCCACCAGCAGCGGAAGCTCCAGCCGGCTCAATTGTTCCAGGTGCGCCAGGATCTCGGCGTTCTGCTCCTTGCGCTTGCCGAACCCGATTCCAGGATCGATCACCAACTGGCGGCGGTCCAGGCCCGCGCGCACGGCGCGATGCACCGAGGCATCCAGCTCCGTGGCGATCGAGTGGATGACGTCCTTGAGCGGCGGCAGCTTGGCCCAAGTTTCGGGGGTTCCGCGCATGTGATTGAGAATCAGCCCGGCATTGGCGTTGCCGGCTTTGCGCGCCAGGTCCGCGTCGAAAGTCAGCGCGCTCGGATCGTTGATAATATTCGCGCCCAACTCGAGCGCCTTCTCCGCCACGCCCGCTTTGTACGTGTCCACGGAAATCGGTACGGTCAGCTTGTTCCGCAACCGTTTCAGCACGGGCACCAGCCGGCGCAGCTCCTCGGCTTCAGAGATGCGGGCGGAGCCGGGACGCGTCGACTCGGCCCCGACGTCGATGATGTCGGCGCCTTCTTCTTCAAGTTCGACCGCGCGGGCGAAAGCGCGATCCGGATCCTCGTATTTTCCACCGTCGGAAAACGAATCCGGCGTGACGTTTAGCACTCCGATGATGAGCGTGCGCTCGCCCAAATTCAGGGTCTTGTGTCGGATCTTCCATTCGAAACGCTTGCGGGGCATGAAGTCACTCCAGCGTAGCGCAGGAGCGGGAAGTGGGGAGTGGGGAGTGGCATGAGCGACAGCAGCAGTATCGCCGACTACCCACTACCCACTCCCCACTCCCCACTACCCGCTAGCCGACAATAGGTTCATGGTCGAAACCATTCAGTGGACCGACGATGGCGTGGTCATGATCGACCAGACGCGCCTGCCGAGAGAACAGGTCTTTGTTACTTGCCGAAGCTATCGGGAAGTAGCTGATGCTATTCGTTCCATGGTGATTCGCGGGGCACCTGCCATCGGCGTGGCGGCGGCCATGGGGGTCGCTTTGGGTGTGGCTGAGAACGCCGACTTCGAGACGGTCTGCGCGACGCTCGCGGCCACGCGGCCGACGGCGGTGAACTTGTTCTGGGCGATCGATCGCATGCGCCGGCTGAGAGTCACGCTGGATGGCGTGACGCATGCAGAGCTGGTACGTCAGATGAGCAGTGAAGCCCAGCAAATCCGTCTTGAGGATATCGCCATCTGCAAGGCCATCGGCCAGAATGGCGCAGAGCTTGTGCCCGATGGAAAAACCGTGCTGACGCACTGCAACGCGGGCGCGCTGGCTACCGCTGGTTACGGCACCGCACTCGGCGTGATTCGCGCGGCGATCGGCGCCGGGAAGAAGATTGATGTCCTGGCCGGCGAGACTCGCCCATTTCTGCAGGGCTCGCGGCTCACGGCGTGGGAGTTGCAGCAGGATGGAATTCCTACGACGCTCATTACCGACAACATGGCGGGGCACTTCCTGCACTCGGGGCGCATCGGTTGCGTGGTGGTCGGAGCGGATCGGATCGCCGCGAACGGGGATGTCGCAAACAAGATCGGCACGTATTCGCTGGCAGTGCTGGCAAAGGAGAACGGGGTGCCGTTTTATGTGGCCGCGCCGGTCTCGACGCTCGATTTGAAGCTCGCTTCGGGTGACGCCATCCCCATCGAACAGCGGGCCGGCGCC
>JBGPHB010000054.1:0-10762 GCA_041484155.1 Bryobacteraceae bacterium | reverse complement strand
CGCAGGATCGGAAGTCGGGTACAATTCCCTGCGGATATCCCCGGATGGAAAGCGGGCGGCCATCGGACACCGCGATCAGACCGGCCAAGACGACATCTGGCTGCTGGAGTTTGAACGCGGCGGCATGACGCGCCTTACGTTCGATCCGAAGCGGGACACCTGGCCGGTCTGGTCTCCGGATGGACGCCAGATCGCATTCAGCTCCGACCGGAGCGGGAGCTATCAGCTCTACCGGAAAGACTCGGGCGGCGCCGCACAGGAGGAACAGCTCACACGCGGCGGGAATCCAAAGTCGCTTACGGATTGGAGCCACGACGGACGCTATCTGCTCTACCAGGAACGCGACCCGAAGACCGGAGACGATCTTTGGGCGCTGCCGCTCGAAGGCGGCCGGAAACCCATGGCGGTGTTGCAGACTCCCTTCAACGAAAGCGATGCGCAGTTTTCTCCCGACGGAAAATGGATCGCCTACACGTCCAACGAGTCCGGGGGAAACGAAGTTTATGTGCAGGCTTTTCCACCCGCGGGCGGCAAGTGGCAAGTGTCGAATCAGGGCGGGCGAGCCCCGCGATGGCGCGGCGATGGGAAGGAACTGTTCTATCTGACCAATGACAACCGGAAGTTGATGGCGGCAGGGATTCGAACCGCTCCCGAAAGCGTCGGGACCGATACGCCCCACGCGCTGTTCACCACTTTCGTGCTGGACGAGACTCGCTACCCCTACGATGTTACGCCGGATGGTCAGCGCTTCGTAATCGACGAAATCAGCGGTGGGCAAGGGTCGGCGCCGCTCACGGTGGTGATCAACTGGCACGCGGAGTTGAAGCGATGACTCCGGGCACACGTCTGGGACCCTACGAGATCCTCGCGCAGATCGGCGCGGGCGGCATGGGCGAAGTGTATAGGGCCCGCGACCCGCGCCTCGGCCGGGATGTTGCCATCAAAGTTTCGAAGGAACAATTCAGCGAGCGTTTCGAGCGCGAGGCGCGGGCCGTCGCCGCGCTGAATCATCCCAACATTTGCACTCTCCACGACGTCGGTCCCAACTACCTGGTGATGGAGTTGATCGAGGGTGAGTCGCCCAAGGGGCCGCTGCCACTCGACGAGGCGATGAACATCGCGCGGCAGATTGCGGATGCGCTCGAAGCGGCGCACGAAAAGGGCATCGTCCATCGCGACCTCAAGCCCGGCAACGTCAAGATCAAGCCCGACGGCACGGTCAAGGTTCTGGATTTCGGCCTGGCAAGCGTGGCACCGGCTTCAGCCGGTGATCCGGAAAATTCTCCAACACTCACCCTGGCCGGCATGATCGTGGGCACGGCGGCGTACATGTCGCCCGAGCAAGCCCGCGGCAAGCCCGTCGACAAACGCGCTGACGTGTGGTCCTTCGGCGTGGTGTTGTACGAGATGATCACCGGCCGACGGCCGTTTGAAGGCGGCACGGTTTCCGACGTCCTGGCCAGCGTGATCAAGGAAGAACCCAACTGGGACCGGGTTCCGGCGAACGCGCGGCGTCTGCTGCGGCGGTGCCTCGAGAAGGATCCAAGAAGACGGTTGCGGGACATCGGCGATGCTATGGCGTTGCTGGAAGAAACACCCCAGGCTGAAGGCCTGGGCCACCGGAAGCTGCCTTGGGTGATCGCCGCGTTGGCGCTTGCGCTGGCGGTTGCCGCCTGGTGGAGCAGCTTGCGCACACCTTTAGACACTCACTGGTCCGCCACACGGCTGGGCGGCTCCACAGTCGCGCTGGGGCCGAGGATCTCGCCGGACGGGCAGTTGCTGGCGTTTCATGCCATGGTGGACGGCCAGACGCAGGTTGCGGTGATGAAGCCGGCATCGGGCAACTGGGCGGTTCTTACGCACGACCGGTCGCGCGGCATGATCCAGGAGATCTGCTGGTCCCCGGACGGCACGAAGCTGTATTTCGACAGGATCCAGGACGGGCCTCGCGGGATCTTTTCGGTGCCGGCGCTCGGGGGCGACGAGCGGCTGGTTTTGGAGGATGCCGTGAACCCGGAAGCCCTCCCGGACGGCAGCCTGTTGGTGGAGCGCTTGAACTCCGGGCGGATCCTTCAGTTGCACCGGTTTTGGCCAGAGAGCGGACGCCTCCAGCCCCTAAAGGCTCTGGTGGAAAGGGGGCCTACGGGCAACGCTCGGGTGAGTTCTGGCGGCGACAGAGTAGCCTTCCTGGGCAGGCCGCTCGATGACCCCACGGCAGCCGCGCGGGTATACGCGATGGAATTGAGCTCGGAAAGAATCGTGCGTCTGGCGCCAGGCGTCTCGATTGAATGGGACGGTGGTCCTTTCCCGCTGGCGTTCGCCGCCGATGGGCGGTCGGTCATATTCGACCTGCGCTCAGGCGACCTGCATCGCATTGTGAGCGTGCCCATGGACGGTTCCAAAGCTCTGCGAACGCTGCTCCCGCTAACGACGACCACCGGTTTTCTAGACGTGGGAAACGACGGCTCCCTCTACGCCGACCAGTGGCAGCAGCCCCAGGAAGTAGTCCGGTTTTCGCCCACCGGCGGGGCGGTGGAGCATCTGGGAGAAACGACTGTCAACCGTGCGCTGCCGCTGCCGGACGGCCAGGTACTGTTCACCTCGCGGACCGCGGGCCGGGAGCGCCTGCTGGTGGCCGGAACAGGGAAAGAGCCGGCGCCGTTTCTGGAAACCGACGAAGAGACGGCGACGCCGGCAGCGGTCGTAGGCGAGACGCAGGTGGCATTCTTGATCGGGCGCGGGCCCAATCGAACCATCGCGCTGGCGTCCATTGGCGACAGGCGCGTGACGCGCCGGCTCAACGGGCCCAGAGGGGCTGAGATCCTAAACATGGTCTCCGCGCCAGACGGCAAGACGCTCTACTATACGGCTTCCGGCTCGGTCTGGACGATTCCGGTCAGCGACGGCCAACCGAATAAGCTTCGTTCCGGCGATGGTCTCACCATTGATCCCTACAAGCAGGACCTTATTATCCGCCTCTCCGAGAAGGAAGGGGTTCGACTGGTGCGAGTGCCCCTCGGGGGCGGACCCGAACGTCCGATTCCCGTAGCGAGTGGCGCTCGCCCGGCGCCGGCCGGCACTCTCAGCCCCACTGCAGTCGGCAAGGACGGCAGGATTCTGCTGCAGGTGGCGACAGGATCATCGTGGTTTTGGCCAGCCGGGTTGCTCGATCCGCAGACTGGCCGCGTACAAATCCCCGACATCGGCTACCCCGCCGACATGTACGCGCCGGGCTGGACCGCGGACGGCAAGATTGTCGCCGTCGCGGAACCTTTCCGCTCCAGCTTGTGGCGCTTCCGGCCGGAAGGGGGCAAGTAGTATCGCTTATAATACAAACGAATGGAGCCCCAGGTAGAGCAGCGGTTCGAACGGATTGAGGCGATCCTGCGCGCGCTGTCGGAGCGGGAAATCCACGCGGATCAGCGCATGGATCGAGCCGAACGGCTGTCGGAGCAACGGTGGGCGCGCGCCGATCAGCGGATGGACAAGTTTGACAAGCAGATCCAAGCAACCCGCAGGCTTGTTGAAACCGGCATGAAGCTCATGGTGCGCCTCACCTCGAGAATTGATGCGCTGACGGTCAGACTGGATGCGTTGACCATCAGAGTTGATGAGGTGGCCGCTACCGTCCACGAACTCGCCTTGACCCAGAGGGCATTTCTTCGCTCCTTCCGCAACGGTCGCAACGGAAAAAACGGGCACAACGGCCCCAAGCGCCGCAGCTAGTTGTTGTTGGAAGAAGGGATCAAGTAAGCAAACTATGCTAGAATCCGCAGTTTATGCCTTTCTCTCTCAAGGGGCAAACCGCGCTTGTGACCGGTTCGGCCCGGGGAATCGGTCGAGCCGTCGCGATTAAACTCGCCGAGGCAGGCGCTTCCGTGATGTTGAACGACATCGACCGCGAGCCCCTGATGGAAACCGGCATGATGATTGACGAGGAGGGGGGTGCGGTCAGAGCGCTGCCCGGCGACATTACCTTGCCGGGGTTTCCGCAAAAGCTGGTGGACGCCACGGTCGCCGGGTTCGGGTCCATCGACATTATCGTCAACAATGCGGGCTACGCCTGGGACAACGTGATCCAAAAGATGACCGATGAACAGTTCCAGGCAATGCTGGATATCCACCTGGTAGCCCCGTTTCGCATCCTGCGTGCGGCCTCCGGTTGGATCCGCGAAACTGCCAAGCGCGAAATTGCCGAGGGACGCCGCGTCATTCGCAAAGTGGTCAACATCACCTCGGTTTCAGGCACCGACGGGAACGCCGGGCAAACCGGGTATGCAGCCGGGAAAGCCGGCATCAACGGAATCACCAAGACGCTGGCGAAGGAGTGGGCCCGCTACAACGTCAACGTCAACTCGGTCGGGTTCGGGCCCATCGATACGCGCATGCTCCAACCGCTGGAGTCGGAAGCCTCCATTGAAGTAAAGGGCCACAAGGTTCACATCGGAGTCCCGGCGGCCACTCGGGAGGCGTTCGGGCGTTTGGGGACTCCCGAGGAGGCGGCCGGGCCGATTCTATTCTTCTGTTCCCCGCTTTCCGATTACGTCAGTGGCGAGGTCCTGATTGTGAGCGGTGGAGCCAGGTCGTAAGAAAACACATCTCACGCAGAGACGCTGAGTACGCAGAGCAAAACGCAGAGAAACCCTCTCCAATTCTTCTCCGCGGTTACTCTGCGTGAGATCTTGCACAACCAGCCTGTTGCTATAATCGATCGTAGACGCCGCGTGTTCCGTCTATTGTGTCCAATCAGCTAGACCTCAATTTCGAATTTTCATTCGAAGATCTGTACCGCCGCGAAGGTTTGGTGCGCCTGGACGGGACCTTTGTCGAGCATCTCAAATCGGCGGATGCCGGGCTGTTCAACCGTTTGATGCAAGCACGCTCGGACCCCGCGGCGCTTGCGCGAAAACAGCAATCGGACTTGATGGTGGACCTCGCCCCCCACGTCGAGGATTTCATCGGCGAGCTGTTTAGGATTCAGGCCGAAGTGCGCGCGCTGCAAGCCAGGCACAATACGTTAGAACCGCTGTACGCGGTCAAGCGGAAATTCGTCCAGAAGAAGGCCATCAGCGGAGTCACCAAAGAACAGGCGAGCGCTATCAATGGTCCGGCGATCGCCGCGGAATTGGAGGCGCTGTTTAACGGGCCCCTGACCGAGAACTGTTTCGTCGAACACGTTTCACGCTGGATGGATGCCGAGCAGGAACACGCGGCGCAGTTGCACATCGCGGCGCGATACGCCGCCTGGGCCGCGTTGTCGCCCGCCGGGATCAAGAAACACCATCATGGTGTGCTCTTCAAGGTCCCGCACAAACTCGACATGACCCACCTGATTCCTGTGGAGACCACGGAGATCGATGGCATCGCCCGGCTCGCCTTGCCGCGGCGCGATTGGCGTCATCGGGAAGGTTTCAAGTTGACGGATGCGGGAATGGCCCTCGCGGGCGCACTGGATCAGGCACACTACTGCATCAAGTGCCATAACCAGGGGAAGGACAGCTGCTCCACTGGTTTAAAAGAAAAGGATGGCGCATTCAAGTTGAGTGTGTTCGGCGTAACGCTGGCCGGCTGCCCGCTGGACGAGAAGATTTCCGAGATGACCGTGGTGAAACAGCGCGGCAATTCGATAGGCGCGCTGGCCATTGTTACCATCGACAATCCGATGGTGGCCGGTACCGGCCACCGTATATGTAATGACTGCATGAAATCCTGCATATTTCAGAAGCAGGAACCCGTGGACATCCCTCAAGTGGAAACCCGCACGCTGAAGGACGTTCTCGAACTGCCTTGGGGCTTCGAGATTTACAGCCTGCTGACGCGCTGGAATCCACTGGATTTCTCGCGGCCAGCGCCGCGCCCGGAATCCGGATATAAGGTGCTGGTAGTCGGGCTGGGACCCGCGGGATTCACACTGGCCCACCACTTGATGAACGACGGGCATGCGGTGGCGGCGGTCGACGGGCTCAAAATTGAACCATTACCGGAGCGTGTTTCCGGGATTACCGCGCGCGGAGATCGCGCCCGCTTTCGTCCGATTCACGATGTGAATGAGTTGTACGAATCGCTGGACGATCGCGTTATGGCGGGATTTGGCGGCGTGGCCGAGTACGGCATCACGGTCCGCTGGAACAAGAACTTCCTAAAAGTTATTCGCCTGCTGCTCGAGCGCCGCGCCGAATTTTCGATGTTTGGAGGAGTGCGCTTCGGCGGTACCCTGACCATCGACAGCGCCTTCGAGATGGGTTTCGACCACGTGGCGCTGTGTGCGGGGGCCGGGCGCCCCACCGTGATCCCCATGAAGAACGGCCTCTCGCGCGGCGTGCGCCAAGCCTCGGATTTCCTGATGGCGCTGCAGTTGACGGGCGCGGCCAAGGCCAGTTCGGTCGCCAACCTGCAAGTGAGGATGCCGATCGTGGTGATTGGCGGCGGTCTGACCGCCATCGATACGGCCACCGAATCGCTGGCCTACTACGTCGTGCAGGTGGAGAAGTTTCTCGCGCGCTACGATGCGCTGGTGGGCGAAAAAGGCGAGGGCGAAATTCGCTCGACGTGGAGCGTGGAAGAAGCCGAGACGGCGGATGAGTTCATCACACATGCCAGAGCGATTCGGACGGAGCGGGAAACAGCGGCTCAAGAGGGCCGGGACGCGAGAGTCGTCGAACTCCTCCATCGCTGGGGTGGCGTTACCATCGCATATCGCCGGCGCATGATCGATTCGCCGAGCTACACGCTGAACCACGAGGAAGTCGCCAAGGCGCTCCAGGAGGGCATTCGATTCGCCGAATCTCTCACGCCAGAGGAAGTAGAGGTGGACGGCTACGGACACGCGGCGGCCCTGCGTCTGAAATCGGCAGCGGGGAGTTCGGTCCGCTTGCCGGCAAAAGCGATTTTGGTAGCTGCCGGGACGCAGCCGAATACCGTGCTGGGCCGCGAAGATCCCGACAACGTTTTCCTCGACGGCCGCTGGTTCCAAGCCGTGGATGAGAACGGCCAAATCGTGAAGCCGGAACGCGTGGCGAAACCGGCGGCGGCCCGGGTGCTGATGTCGATTCGCCCCGATGGCCGGGGGATCAGCTTCTTCGGCGATCTGCATCCGTCTTTCGCTGGCAATGTCGTCAAAGCCATGGCCAGCGCGAAGCAGGGTTATCCCGTGGTCTCCCGCCTGATGGCTCGAAGACCCGCCGCGAAACCGGCGCCCGCCGAACTGCTGGATAAACTGAAGGGCGAATTACGCGCCGTGGTGCATGACGTGATCCGGCTCACGCCGACCATCGTGGAAGTCGTGGTAAAGGCCCCGATGGCGGCACGCGCTTTCCAGCCGGGTCAGTTTTACCGCTTGCAGAACTACGAGACGCTGGCAACCCGGGCGAATGGCACCACGCTCGCCATGGAAGGGCTCGCGCTGACCGGCGCCGCCGTGGATCGCGACCAGGGGCTGCTCTCGACTATCGTGCTCGAAATGGGCGGTTCCTCGGATCTGTGCACGCTGCTCAAGCCCGGTGAACCGGTAATTCTCATGGGTCCCACCGGAAATCCGACCGAAACACCCGCGCACGAAACTGTTTTATTGGTCGGCGGGGGTCTCGGCAACGCCGTGCTGTTCTCCATCGGCCAGCAGCTTCGCGCGAGCCGATCGCGCACCATCTATTTCGCCGGGTACAAGAAGATCATCGATCGCTACAAGGTGGAAGAGATCGAGAAGGCCGCCGACGTGGTGGTGTGGTGCTGCGATGAAGCGCCTGGCTTTACGCCTGGCCGCGTGCAGGACAAAGCTTTCGTGGGAAACATTGTGGAAGCGATCGCGGCTTACGGCCGCGGCGATTTGGACGAACCGGAGATATCCCTACACTCAGTGGATCGCCTGGTGGTCATTGGCTCCGACGCGATGATGGGCGCGGTGGCCCGCGCGCGCCACACCACCTTGGCTCCATACTTGAAGCCTGACCACACGGCCATCGGCAGCATCAATTCGCCCATGCAGTGCATGATGAAAGAGATTTGCGCCCAGTGTCTCCAGCTTCATAAGGATCCAGTTACCGCCGAAGAGACGGTGGTGTTTTCCTGCTTCAATCAGGACCAGCACCTGGACCACGTGGACTGGAGCAATCTTCGCACGCGCCTTTCGCAGAACGGCGTACAAGAGAAGCTGACCAAGCAATGGATCGACCGCTGCCTGCGCCAGATCGGCGCGCGGGAAGAGCTTGTGAGCCAATGACGAGTGAAAGCCAAGATTTCACGCAAAGACGCAAAGGACGCAAAGCAGAATGAGGGCTTGTTTTCTTTGCGACCTTTGCGTCTTGGCGTGAAACTTTGTCTCTCTCGGGTCACATCAATCGCGGGGCCATCGCCGCAGCCGCAGCCATCCTTGTTGTGCAACTGTTTGTTCCGCCCGTCATCGGCTTGGCGAATAGCGGTGACTTCGGGAAGGTGATCGGGGTATTCGGATTTGGGACACCAGACGAAAACGCCTTCAAGTTCGCCCCCGTGACCTACACCTTCGAACCAAAATACAGGTACTCCATGGGATTTGTCTCAAGCGAGCACATCCTGACGGCGGCAGCGGTGGGCCTCGACGCCGTGTTTCACGGGGACCGGACGTTCGATCTCCGCTGGATCGGCTTCGTTCATGGCGCACTCGCTTTGCTGGCGCTTTGGCTGTGCCCGCGCCGGCCGGTGGTGGTCACACTTCTGATTCTGCTGATCTTCGCGGATGTCGGCTACGTCAGCGTTATGAACTCCTTCTTTATGGATGCCGCCGCCTATGTATTTTTTCTCCTGACGATTGTATTCTATTTGCGGCGGCAGGGCGTGTGGATGCTGATGGCGTGCGTCCTTCTGATCACATCGAAGACCCCCCACGCAGTCGTGGCGATTCCGGCCGCGGCGCTGTTTCTGGTCGAAGGTGCGCGACTTGGTTTGGACCGATGGAACGCCCGGCTGGCCGCGGCCACCGCGCTGGTTGCGGCGGTATTCAGCTGGAACGCGGCGGGTCCGAATCTTCACACGGACGCCGCCTTCAACGTAATCTTCTGGCGCCTTCTGCCTGCATCTTCAAACGTGTCCCGCGATCTCAAGTTGCTCGGGCTGAACGAATCTTACCGCCCCTCCATCGGCAAGCACGCGTACGTTACTAGTGTCGCCATTGAAGATCCAGCTTTTCGCGCGGAATTCCAGCGTCGCACCTCCCACGTGCGCATCGGCTGGCTGTATCTCCACCATCCGAGCTGGATTTGGCGGGATCTCCGCGCGAGCCTCGCTGAAGCTGGCAGTCAGCGTCCAGCCATGGGAAACTTTGACAGCAAATATGGCAGGCCGGAATACAGCCAGAGCCGATCTTTCGCGCTGTGGAGCGATTTGAAGAGCCGGATGTTCGTACACGAGGGCGGCAGGTATTTGGCCGCGATTGTGTTGCTGATCGTGGCGGCGCTCGCGCTCGCGTGGCGCAGCGAGGCAAGAACTGGAATCATCACACTCATCGCGATCCTCGTCCTGGAGCTCTTGGCGGCTGTGTTCGGAGACGTACTCGATATCGCACGCCATTTCTTCCTGTTCCACGCCCTGGAGGATGTGTTGCTCGTAGCCACCGTCGCGATGATTGGCGCCGCAAGGTACTACTAAGCCCGAAATCCTCGCAGGCTGCGCGTGCGTTTCCGAACGGAACCCCGCCAACACCTCGCAAGCCCCGCCCGTCAGGGCGGGGTTGCTGCTCTGCGGGGCAGGCAGTCGTGCTGGAAAGCCGTCCTGGAGGCCGGCTCGCCGCCATGACTGGCTGCCCCACGTTACATCCGGGAGATTTCCGCGAGCAGATTGCCGAGCGCCTTGCGAAATTGCTCAGGCGTGTACACGTCGAATAATCGTGGCTGAAGCGGTTTCAGCATGGGCTCCAGTGAATCCGGGGGTTCTGTAAGGCCCGGCCTGGTTGGAAATGGTAAACCACGGCGAGTTGGGAAGGCCGGGGCAACACCCGCGACCGAATGATAGCGGATAAAGTAGATCTTGCCATCGGGTTTGTCGGAGACATCGATGCGATGCAGATCTTCTCCCGAACTGAACGCCATGGGTTCGCTCAGCACGATGAGAACGCGCGAGGGTCCGGCCGCAAAGATACGCCGGTGGACTTGCGCCAAGAAGAATTGTGCGTTCTGGCGGCGATTCTCCAACGAGTGAACATCGATCACATTGGGATCGGCTGCCTTGAGCGCCGTTTGCAACTCGGGCCAGTCCAAACCACCCCGGGAGTCCTGCTCGAAGATCACCTGACGCCGTGTCAGATCGAGCAAAGCAACATTCATGGTCCCGTTGCGCACCTCGACTTGGGAGATGGCCTTCAAGGCGGGAATCAACTCGCCCGGGTTCGAGTTGGTCGGGCGGCGGCTTCGCGGACCCACGTCCGCGGCGGAGCGTGATGCATTCATCAGCAATTCGACGCGAATCGGACGACGAGTGTCTAGAGGCAGGTGCAGGCGCCCGGTCATTGATGGCAAGAACAAATCGCCAGGCGGGTCCCGAAAGATCTCGACCGGTGGAAGATCGCGCCACGCTGCAGGCAAGGGATCATTCTTGAGGGCCGCAACGCGCAGCATTCTTTGCATCGCGCTGTGTTCCCCAGTCACTGTGTGAAAGATCACGAATGAGAGGCGATACTCACCCGGCAGGACAAAGGCATCGTGAGTGTAAACGATATTCGACTTGCTCGCCGCCTCCTCCACGTCGGGTAGCTCCAGCGCTGTGTGCGTCTGGTAAGCCCGGTTTTCGCTGTCCT
>JBGPHB010000053.1:0-10800 GCA_041484155.1 Bryobacteraceae bacterium | reverse complement strand
TGTTTGGAGCGATGTTGCCCAGCGCCGCCACAGGGTTTCGCCCGATCTGCACCCACGTCTGACCCAGAGTGTGCACCAGCGCATGGGCTTGCACGGAGCGGACGATCGCGAGATCCCCCAGCATCGCTCCAAGATTGGGCAGGATGCCGGTTGGCCACAGGATGCCGTTTACCGTCGCCGGATTCGCGGCCGACGGCGTGACTCCGTTGGTCATCTTGAAATCGAACGTATCTACGTGGCTCGGAGCGCCGGCCATCAAGACGAAAATGCAGTTCCTTGCCCGATTCAGCGGAGTGACACTCTGCGAGGAGCAGACGTCGGCCGCACGGGCTTCCTTGGCGAGATAGGAACCGGTAACGCCGGCTCCGAGGACCTGGAAGAAGTTCCGGCGCGTCCAGTCCGGCCGCCGGAAGAACGCGGGTCTGCGGGCGCCAGGATTCTCGAATTGCTTGCGATTCATGGCGAGTCCCCTTAGTAGTTGAACATGAAGTCGACTTTGTTATACAAGGTCCACATCAGTTCCTGAGCCTTCTGCGTGCGCGTTCCGGAGCCAAGCAGTGCAGTGGCCGCTTGTTTCTCGGCATCCGTCGGGTAGCGCGACAGGATGTTGAGATAGAAAAGGTTAATCAGACTGGGGTTGTCGCCGGCGAGTCCCTTGCCGAGCAGGCTTTGGCTTGCGCCCGAGCCGGTGTTGTTCAGCTTCGACATCAGCATGTTGTCGTTCATCAGCACCAGCGCCTGTTGAATGGAACCATCCTGGCGGCGCGGCTGATCGTCGCGGTTGCCGGGCAGGAACGCTTGCAAGAACGGGTTGGGTTCCGCGCGGGGCTCGGGGTATTGCATGGCCCAATTGAACGTGCCGCCGGAGTTGAAAGTGTTCGGGACGTTGCTCGAAAGCGAAATCGAATCCACCACCTCTTCGCCCCACAGCCGCCGCACCAGCTTGCGCGCGAATAGCGGCTGCCAGTCCGGATTCCAAGCGCTCGGATCGTAACGCGACGAAAGCTGGTACGCATCCGAAGTGGCGATCAACCGCATCAGGTGCTTGACGTCGTATTGGTTGGCGATGAAATCCTCGGCCAGCGCGTTCAGCAGGTCGGGGTTGGATGGTTGGAGCGTCCAGGGCGCGGGCGGCGGATCGGTGGGGTCGAGCCGCGCCGGGTCGAACTGGTCCGGCGGATCGACGATCCCCATTCCAAAAAATGCCGCCCAAACGTAGTTCACCGCGGCACGAGCAAACTGGAAGTCGCTGGTGACTTGGCGAGCCAGGGCCTGGCGGTAGCCTTCATTGGACTGCGGTCCGGCGCCCGTGAAGGGATAGGCGGGCGCAACCGTCCGCTGCGTGCCGATCGGCTGGCGCGGTGGCCGGTTGCCGGTGGTGGTATTCAACTGGTAGTCGACGTTGAACTGCTTGTCATCGACCCACCATGACTGCGGGCTTTGGGCGTTCGCCGGGTCGGCGAGCCCTCTTACCACCCGTGTATGGGAAAGGAAGGCGGACATTCCCCACGCCTGCTGGCGCGAGAAGGTGCCGCCCCACAGACTCAGTGAATCCAGGTGTCCGCGGCCGTTGTGGCACAACACGCAGTTGATGTGCGCGATACCAAGAAACGTTTCGGCGACGTTGGCGGTCTGCTGGTCCCAATCGTCCTGCTTCAGATTGACGTTGGCGACGCGCCCGATGCTCATCCAGTTCAGTTCGCCTTGCGCGGCGCTGTTGGTGCCGACCGAACCGATCAGCTCGGACGCCATTTGGTTATAGGGCTTGCGGTTCGTCAGCGAGGTTCGAATCCACTGGTTGAACGCGTCCCGGCCTTGTGTGTTCTGCTGTACACCGGTGTTCGGGAAAACCGAAGCGTTCTTGAACAGATCGCCGTAGAACATGGTCCACTTGTCGACCCACTCGGGCTTCGCCAGCAACTCATCTACCAGCGCGGCGCGCTTGTCGGGCGTCGTGTCGGCCACGAAGCTCACCACGCGATTGGCCGTGGGGATGCGCCCGGTAAGGTCGAGGCTCGCTCGGCGAATGAACTCGTAGTCGTCGGTAGCGGCGGCGGGCGTTACGCCCCGGTTCTTGAACGCCTCCCAGATAAAGACGTCGACTGGATTGGTGCTGGTGGTCGCAGCCGATTGCCCTCCGTGGAACGCTCGGCTTCCGCCCGGAATCGATGGCAAGGCCAGCATCGCGGTGACTTGCGCAGTCATCTGGCCCAGGCGAACGCGATGGCTCTGATCGCGCGGCAGGAATCGCTCGCGCTGCGGACCGAAGAAGGTGCACTCGGCGTGCGAAACCGTTGACTCCGGTTCTTGCGCCCGCATCAACCACAACCCGCTCACCCCGACCCCGACGACTAGAAAAGCAGGAATCAGAAGACGCCCGGTCATCTGGTCTCCTTCGTTACCCTATCCGGCTTATTATGACATGAAGTGACCCGCTTACCACCCAAGAGTTGTTCTGGCTAAGGTGGTTTCTAGGTACTGTTTAAGGCGGTTCAGAGTACCAAAGCCTCCCTTGCCAACCGCGAAAAATGGGTTCAGCCCGCTCCCTCACGGTCGCGGTTCGGTCAGTGGCTGATTGCGCAGAGCGCCGATACCGAACCGCGACCGTGAGGGAGCGGGCTGAACTTAACCCTTACGGAGCGTTTTTACCGTGACTGTTGGCGATGCGCCGGGTTAGAGTAACTGTGGGGAATCTCTATTTCATGAGGACTAGATACTTTTTAGCCGCGGTCCTGGGAATGGCCGCCTTCGGACAGGTATCCGGGAACCAGTCGCTGAACGGCAAGTTCTATTTTCGTCAGGTCCTGCTGGTCACGGATGGTGCGGCCAACGTGACCGATACTCAGAGTGGCGCGGGCACGCTTACTTTCGACGGCAACGGTCATTTCACTGTTTCCGGTCAGCTATTGATCGGCTCGGCTGCGCCGGTTGCCCTTTCTCTCACGAACGGCACTTACACGGTAAAGCCGGGCGGGTTTACCACGTTGTCGAATCCGCTGCGATCCGGCGTCACGGTGAATGCGCGGCTGGGCGTGGGCGCACTGATCGGTTCCTCGACGGAGGCAGGTGGCGGCGTTTTCGACCTCTTCGTCGCGATTCCAGCGCCGGCGCAGCCCGTCTCCAACTCGACTCTCAACGGCGCCTATTGGATCTCGAGTCTGGAGTTTCCCAACGGCGGCGTCGCAAATATTCGCGATACCAATTTCAAGCTCACGGCGAACGGCTCGGGAAGTTTTGCCGAGACCACCGTTACCGGCCAGGCGGCGAATCTCGGCAACAAGCTCCAGAACCAGACCGTGGGCCCGATGACTTACGCGGTTTCGCCGGATGGCACGGCCACGCTGACGTTCCCCGCTGCGGCCGGCCTCGACGCCACCACCCAGCTCATCGCGGGTGGAAAGAGCGTCTATGTTTCAGGAGACGGGACCTATCTGGTAGGCGGGTCGATGACCGCGGGCGGGCATGGTCTGATGGTCGGCGTGAAAGCTCTGAGCGGGAACGTCGCGACGGCGAACGGGTTCTATTTCACCGCTGGCATGCGCTACGACACGCAGCCGGCGCGGCTGGCCTCCGTGGTGGGCGCCGTGAATCTTTCCAGTCTCGGCGGAACCTGGGCCCGGCGAACCCGCCAGTCTGATGGCCTCTTTGATGCTTCGCTGCTCACCCCCATTACTCTGAGCGCCGACGGCTCCGGCGCCCTCGGCACCGGCGGCCGGGCAGCCTTCAACGGCCAAGCCTTCGCCACCAGCGGTGTCGACACCACCGACGCGCGCAGCTACGAAATCTATTTCGGTGCGCGCTTGCCGGCGCAATCCGGCACCGGCGTATTTCTAAATCCGCAGGGAGTCCTGAACTCGGCGAGCTTCGCGCCGCCGGGGTATCCGGTTTCTCCGGGCGGATTCGTGTCGCTGTATGGGACCGGATTCGGCACCCAGAACTTCACTGCGACGAGTTTCCCATTCCCCACTACGACCACAACGGGCGTGCAAGTGGCCATCAACGGAATTGCCGCGCCCATCTATTCGGTGTCGGCGGCCATCCCGGCGCAGATCAGCGCGATCGTGCCGTATGGGGTCTCCAGCTCGGTGGCGACGATTGTCGTGACCGTCAATGGAACGAAATCGAATTCGGTGGAAGTCCCGCTCGCCGCCAGCGCGCCGGGCATCTTCAGCGTCACGCAGAACGGCGTCGGCGACGCTGCAATCCGGCACCAGGATGGCTCCGTGGTCAGCGCGGCGAACCCCGCCAAGCGCGGCGAATTCGTGTCGGTGTACCTCGCCGGGCTGGGACCCGTGGATCATCCCCCGGTCCCGGATGGCGCGGCGGCGCCGGGGAAGGAGCCGCTGGCCAGGATCGTCGGGCCCGTGAACGTTTACATCGGCGGCCAACTGGTGAACGCTCCGCAGTTCGCGGGGCTCACTCCGACGCTGGCCGGGCTGTACCAGCTCAATATTCAGATTCCATTGACTTTGGCAGCCGGCTGGCAGGATCTCGCGGTCCAGACTGTGGAAGGCTTCACCGATATGGTGAACATCGCGATCGACTAAGCTGCATTTCACGCAAAGCCGCAAAGAAGACCGCCATTTGCCTGCTTTGCGCCTTTGCGTCTTTGCGTGAAACTGTGCTTTCTCCTACAGTACTAAGGCCTCGAGGCGATTAAAATCCTCGCCACGTACGCAACCTATTACGGAACAGCGGGGTTTAAGTCGATAGGACGGAGGGTTCTTCAAAAATGGCGATACGTCGAGCGTTCCTGATCTTGATGCTGTTCGTCGCGTCCTGGCCGGCTCAAAGCCCGGCCGACGATCCGCAATTGCCGGTGGCCGACCCGAACTGTACTTTTTTTGGCCCGGATCGCAAGAAAAACGACGCAGGCAGCCTCACACTGCAAGTGGTCGCGCATCTCGCGGTGGCCGGCATCCCGTCGCCGCCGGGTGGCAGCCGGACCGACGCACTGGAGCATCCCAGCGGGAACACGATCGACAAGTACATCTTCCCGGCTCTCGCCGCCGCGAACGTCGCGCCGGCGCCCCCCACCACCGATTTCGAATTCATCCGCCGCGCGACTCTGGACCTGACTGGCCGCATTCCAACGCCGGATCAAGTATTGACCTTCGTCAACGACACCACGTCCAACAAGCGAGCCAACCTGGTGGATACTTTGCTCGCATCGCCGGGCTGGGTGGACAAATGGACCGTCTGGTTCGCCGACCTGTACCAGAATAATTCGCGGAATACGCAGATCCTGCGCTTCGTCCCGGGCGTTACCGCCTTCGACAGCTACATCCGCAATGCGCTGACCAAGCAGGAACCGTATGACCAGATGGCGCGCGAAATCATCGGCGCACAGGGCAACGACAGCTACACCCAGGGCGAGCTGAACTACCTGGTGGGCGGCGTGGTGACCGGCGGTCCGATTCAGGACATTTTCGATCAGCAGGCGGCGAACACGGTCAATACGTTTCTCGGCATTTCCCACATGAATTGCCTGCTGTGCCATAACGGCCGCGGCCACCTGGATTCGCTCAGCTTGTGGGGCTACTCGACCAGCCGCCAGCAAGCCTGGGGCATGGCGTCGTTCATGTCCCGCACTTACACTTCGCGCACGCCGGTACCGGAAGCGGTCAACGGGCAGCCCTATTATTGGAGCCTGGCCAACAACACCAGGTACAGAAGCGACTATCAGTTGAATACGCAGACTGGCAACCGGCCGCCGCGAACCGGTGCGACCCCGTCGGCGACCGTAGCTCCCACGTACATCTTCGATGGCACGAGCCCCAGCCCGGGCACCGACTACCGCGTGGCGCTCGGGCAGAAGATCACCTCCGACTTCCAATTCGCCCGCGCCACGGTGAACTACATGTGGGCGTACTTCTTCGGAATCGGGATCGTCGATCCGCCGGATCAGTTCGATCCGCTGCGTTTGGATCCGGATAACCCGCCTACGGACTGCCCTTCGCCGAATAACCCGTGTACATTGCAGCCTTCAAACCCGCGCCTGCTGAACGCGCTGGCGCAGGACTTCATTAACAGCAAGTACGATCTGAAGGCGCTGATGCGAGAGATCGTCAATTCGCAAACCTATCAGCTCTCCTCGCGCTATGACGGGACCTGGGATCCCTCGACGCAGAACCTGTTCGGCCGGAAGCTGGTCCGCCGGCTTTGGTCGGAAGAGATCCACGACGCGATCACACAGAGTTCCGGAGTGATTCCCACTTATAACAACCCGAATTGGGGTCCGGTGAGCCTGGCGATGCAACTTCCCGAGCCCCTGAACACTCCGGACGGCGCCAGAGGGAAGGTGGCTGACTTCCTTGACGCATTTCTACGTGGGAACCGGGACGATGAGCAGCGCCGGCCAGATGGGTCGATCTCGCAGGCGCTCGGTCTGATGAACGACAACTTCGTGATGAGCCGCATCCA
The DNA here is from genome assembly GCA_041484155.1 of Bryobacteraceae bacterium. Lineage (GTDB taxonomy): Bacteria > Acidobacteriota > Terriglobia > Bryobacterales > Bryobacteraceae > Palsa-187. Next base: position 4,377 of record JBGPHB010000053.1, on the reverse strand, counting down.
GACCAATGGGTCCGGAACTAACTTGCTGAAGACGGTCCTGCCGATGCCGGACAGCCAGCTCGTCAACACGCTGTTCCTGACCGTGCTGTCGCGCTATCCGACGCCGGCGGAAACGACCGCGGCGCTCGCCAATCTAAAGACCAACCGGACGCAGGAGGCGCAGACGCTGCTCTGGAGTCTCTATAACAAAGTGGATTTTGTATTCAACTATTAAAGTGGATTTGACCATGACGCACGGGGCGCAAAACAGAGGCGGGGCGGCCTACTGGCCGGCTTTCTTGCCTTCACGCAGCCGAAAAAAGCCGGCCCGGAGGCCGGCTCGCCGCCAAGACTGGCTGCCCCACACGGCAGCGGAACCCCGCCCTAACGGGCGGGGCTTGCCAGCAGTTTCGAAAGCCCCGCCCGTCAGGGCGGGGTAGCACAGGCCAGGGGGTTTCACCATGACGCATGAAATCAGAAAAGACAAGTCCGAAGAGTTCGCGCGGAAATATCCGCACCATCACCAGACGTTCTTCAGCCGTCCTCATTGGACGCGCCGGCAATTCTTCCAGGTGGCCGGCGCGGGGCTGGCCGGATCCTACCTGGCGCGGAAAGCGATGGCGTCCTCCCCGGAGATCACCGCCCAGGGCGTGCAAACCAAAGGCACCGCGAAGAACTGCATCTTCATCCTGCTGACGGGCGCGATCAGCACCGTGGATACGTTCGACCTGAAGGTAACCAATGGCGTGACGCCTTCGGATTTCAATCCAACGTCAGTCAACGGGATCAACTGGCCGATGGGCCTGTTGCCGAAACTGGGCCAGCAGTTGCCGAACATGGCCATCGTTCATTCGATGAGCGCATGGGCGCTGGTGCATTCGCTGGCGCAGACGTGGTCGCAGATCGGGCGCAATCCGGCGGCGGCGCTCGGCAACGTCGCCCCGAATATCGGCAGCGTCGTGGCGATCGAGAAAGACCCGGAGCGCAAATCGGGCCAGGTGTTTCCGACGTTCGTCGCGCTGAACTCGCCCTCGGGCGCCGGCGGCGGCTACTTCCCGGCGACCTACGCGCCGTTCCGCGTCAACGAACCGGCCAATACGACCAGCACCGGCATTCCCGATACGACGAATTCGAACGGGCAGACCAATTTCAATACTATGTACAGCCGCCTGCACCAATACGATGACGCGTTACGAATACACTCGCCCTACGGCCAGTCGCTGGACGACTACAACGCGTTCTATATGGCGGCGCAGGGGTTGATGTACAACTCCGCCGTGCAACAGGCGTTCGGTTTCACGGCGGCGGACAGTGTGCGCTACGGCTCCAGTCAGTTCGGAAACGCGTGCCTGGCGGCGAAGCAAATTCTGGCCGCGAATCAGGGCACTCGCTTCATCCAGATCAGCTATGGAAACTGGGACATGCATCAGGACATCTACGGGCTGCAGAATCCCAACGGCAACAACATGTATACCAGGAGCCCGGCGCTCGATGACGGCGTCTCGGCGCTGCTCGCGGACTTACAGTCCAGCGGGTTGCTCAATGAGACGCTGGTCGTGATGGTGGCCGAGTTCGGCCGCACACCGGGAATCAGCGCCGCCGGCGGGCGCGATCACTACCTGATTCAGTCGTCCGTTTTTGCCGGAGCTGGCATTAAGGGTGGAAAGACGATTGGTGCGACCTCATCCGACGGTTCTACCGTCACAGATTACGGCTGGAAGGGCAGTGGCACGACCGGACCTCGGTACGTGCGGCCTGAGGACGTCGAATCCACCATCTATTCGGCGATGGGGATCGACTGGACCACCATTCGCTACGACGATCCCTTCCATCGCGGCTTCGAATACGTGCCGTTCGCTTCGCAGGGGTCCTACGGGCCGATCAACGAGCTGTGGGGATGAGTTCGAGTTTCCGCTAGAATTGACAAGGGGAACGTTCTTTGTGAGCAGGGCACATAAAACTTTGTGGGGAGCGTGTGCGCTTTTTATCGCGTCGGTTCCGGCCTACCTGTATGCGAACCTGATAGGTCCTGATCCTCGCTATACGGGCGCGCCGGGGGACAACCAGTTGGCTTGCGCGGCCTGTCACAGCGGATTGGCGAAAGGCGGCCCCATCAACCCGGCCGGGGGCGCCGTTACGGCCACGTTTTCCGGTGGCTCTTTCTACACACCCGGCGTCGCGCAGACCATCACCGTGAGTGTGTCCGATCCGGTGAACACGCACTTCGGATTCCAGATGACCGCACGCCTTGAAAGTAACCTCGCCAACGGGCAGGCGGGCGACTTTACGCCGGCGCCTAACCAGATCGTGCTGTGCGACAACGGCAGTTTCAAGGGCGCCAAAGGCTGCCCCGCGAATGCAGCGGTGCAGTTTATCGAGCAGTCGTTCGCGCAGTCCCCACCGAGTGCGACGCCTTACACCTTCACCTGGACGCCGCCGGCGACCAACGCGGGCAACATCCATTTCTACGTGGCCGGCAACGCGGTGAACAACAACGACCAATCGGACGCGGGGGACCACGTATACACCAAGACCTACGTGTTAACGCCGGCAGCAGCGGGACCTCCGCCCACCGTTGCCGACGGGGGCGTTTTGAATGCTGCCAGCTTTGCCAAGGACGCCAATGGGCATGGATCTCCCGTGGCGCCGGGCTCACTGATCGCGATCTTCGGAACCTTTGCCGGTGCTTCGACGGCAGACGCCACCACCGTGCCGCTGCTAACGTCTCTCGGAGGTGTCAGCGTGACGTTCAACGGTATTCCCGCGCCGGTACGGGACGTGATCCCCACGGGTGCGTTTCCCTTCGTGAACGCGCAGATGCCGTTTGAAGTTATACCGGGCACGGTGAACGTAATCGTGACGGTGAACGGAGTCCAATCGGCGCCCAAGCCAATCCCGATCGCTGGGGCCGCGCCGGGCCTATTCACGATTCCGCCGACCGGCCAGGGCAACGCGATCCTGGTGTTTGTCGACCCCGCCGACGGTATCGCAAAAATCGCCGCGCCGACCTCAGCGAGCGCCTCCATCGGCTATCCTACGGCTCCGATTCCCCGCGGCCAATCCGGTTTCTTTTATGCTACCGGTCTCGGTGTCATGACCCCCCCGATTGACGATGGCAAGGGAGGTCTTGAACTTCCGCTGGTTACGCATTTTGCCAACGCCAAGCCCACCGTCCTGATTGGTGGTATTACCTCACACGTGGATTTCGCGGGGCAAGCTCCCGGGTACCCCGGTGTCGATCAAGTTAACATCGTGATTCCGAACAATGCACAGACCGGGAATGCCGTACCCCTGCAAGTCCAGACGGCTGACGGGACTATCACCAGCACCGCTGGGGCGACAATCGCGATTCGCTAGGGTCCTAAAGGTCTGGCTCGCACCTACCGATCCACCGTTTAACCTCATGAGCATCATCCGAATTTTCCGGTTGGGGATCCGTCTGGCCGCATGGGCCACTCCGCGGATCAAAGAAGCGCACCACCAGCGACACCTGAACCGGCTGGAGGGCCAGCGGCACTTGGGCTCCCGCAATTGGACGGAGGCGGAGACGCACCTCACCCTGGCACTAGAGGAGCGGCACCACTCAGCCAAGCAGCGTGTCGAGCTGTTGCTCGGTCTGGCTGCGGCGCAACGCCGTCAACGCAAGCTGGCTGAGGCGGAGCAGAACGCGCATACGGCGATCGACCTGGCCGTCCGGGCACACGACCACTCTTTGCACGCCCGGGCTCTGGATACGCTGGTAGACACGCAACTCGAGCAGGAGAAGTATACCGAGGCTCAGAAGACCTCGGAAGAGGCCCTGCGTCTTGAAAGCGCGCGGCCTAAACCGGACAGCGCGCGACTAGCGCAGTGCTTGCTCAAGTTCGGAACCGTGCTGTTGAAGAACGACCGCAATGCCGAGGCCGGTGAGGTGTTCCAGAGGGCCGCCAAGCTCTCAGAGAAGACCTTTGGCGCCAACCATGTGGAGACGGCCAACAGCCTCGCCGCGCTGGGCAAGCTCCATGGGCAAAGCGGCGATCATGCCGAGGCGCAGCGATGTCTCCGGCGGGCGCTGGAGATTCATCGTGCGGCGTCGGGTGCGAATTCGCTGGAAGCCACTCAGGATCTCTATTACCTGGCGGCTTCGCTGGCGGAATCCGGCGATTTCGATGGCGCGGTCGGCGAATACGAACGATTGCTGGGGTTACAGGAGCAGCAGATCGGCGGCGATCGCCAGGAGAAGGCTCAAACGCAAGTTCGCCTCGCGGCTCTCTACGTTCATGCGGGACGCCCCGCCCCGGCGCGCGAACTGCTCACCCACGCGATCGGTGTCCTTAAGGGCGGCGAGGGGCTGGTGCTGGCGCTGGAAACCATGGCCTGCGCCGACGAGCAGGTGGGCCGCAACGACGACGCGAAACG
>JBGPHB010000052.1:0-10886 GCA_041484155.1 Bryobacteraceae bacterium | reverse complement strand
CTCGAGCTGGGCGCTTTGGGCCCTAATACCACGGAATTCGAATTCGCTTCGGACTCGATCGGTGCCGTCACGCATTTGATTCGGCGCCCGTCGGGAGGCGCTGACGTCAAAGCCCTCCGCAAAGAGTGATGTACGCTCAACTGGTAAGTAGAGAGTCTATGAGGAATCGCCGCATCGTCTTTACCGCTGCCGTGCTGCTGTCGGCGCCCCTGGCCGTGCATCTAAGCGCACAGTGGCTGAACTACCCGACGCCCGGCATTCCGCGCCTGCCCGATGGCAAGCCGAATCTCTCCGCGCCCGCGCCGAAGACTGCCGACGGTAAGCCCGACCTGTCCGGAATCTGGCTGGTCAATGGCCTCGATGCTAAGAATATCGCACCCAATGGGGTCGAACCTCCGTTGCAGCCTTGGGCAGAAACGCTCTATCGGCAGCGCCTGCTGACTTCCGGCAGAGACAGGCCAGGCACACGTTGCCTGCCGCCGGGTCTGCCGTTAGCTGATCTGGTCCCGGACGGTCCATTCAAGCTGATTCAGACTCCGGGCATGCTGGTGATCCTCTACGAGACCTTCACTACCTATCGCCAGGTCTTCACCGATGGCCGAGCGCTTCCCAAGGACCCGAATCCAGCCTGGATGGGGTACTCGGTTGGGAAGTGGGAAGGAGACACGCTACGCATCGACACCGAAGGTTTCAACGATGAGACTTGGCTGGACGCCGACGGTCACCCTCATAGCGAATCCCTGCACGTGGTCGAAAATTTCCGGCGCAAGGACTTCGGACATATGGAACTGCAGGTTGTGATCGACGACCCAAGAGCCTACACCAGCGCCTGGACGACGAGTAAGTGGGACTTTGTTCTGCTTCCAGAAACGGAGCTAATTGAATTCGTGTGTAACGAGAATGAAAAGGACCTCAAGCACATGGTTGGAAAATAGCTGGGGGATCATGAGTCCCATCATCGTGGGAACAATCATAGCCGTGATGAGCACGCCACTCCCGGCACAGTGGCTGAATTACGCGACTCCGGGAATTCCCCGCACCTCGGACGGCAAGCCGAATCTTTCAGCGCCCGCGCCCAAGACTGCCGACGGCAAGCCGGACCTATCAGGAATCTGGGACGCCAATTCCAATCGGCAGGGATTGAATGTGGACGCCGGATTTGTGGATGCCGGATTCTACGAGCGACCTAGTGGTGGTCCACTCCAGCCTTGGGCAGCGGCGCTCGACAAGCAACGCAGGGAGATGCTCTTGAAAGACGATCCGGCAGCGCGGTGCCTACCGATGGGCCCTCCGAGACAGGATAGAAGAGAGCCCCATAAGATCGTCCAACTCCCCGGACTGATCGTCATCCTGTACGAGGTGAATACTCTCTTTCGGCAGATATTCCTGGATGGCAGGGCGCTTCCCAAGGACCCCAATCCTACTTGGCTGGGGTACTCGGTGGGGCATTGGGAAGGAGACACGCTAGTCGTTGATACCGGCGGCTTCAACGATCAAGTGTGGATTTGGTCGGGCCATCCCCATACGCAGGCTCTGCGTACAGTTGAACGGTTTCGCCGGCGTGACTTCGGGCATCTGAACCTAAAGATCACGATCGACGACCCACAGACGTACACCAAGCCATGGACGCTTATGTTCGACCTCCAGTTGGTTCCCGACAGCGAGCTACTTGAATCCATCTGCAATGAGAACAACACAAATGTCCCGCACCTGATCGGTAAGTGACATGACTACTAGACTCGCGATCTGGCCTGGGGAACTGCGCCGCGGGCTCCGAGCAGTGGCTCAACCGGGCTAAAGCCCGGCGGCAGGCTGAAAGCCTGCCCCACAAGCTCCAAACATGCTCTACATCTATGTCGGGCAGTCCACCCAAAACCCACAACTTGACACGGTAGAGAACGCGGGTCTATCCTCAAGCGAAAGAACTGGAGGCGCCGTGCAAAGATTGCGGTTTGCTGGTGCGGTTGTGGGGGCAGCGCTGTTGAGCGCAACCGCTGGTCTCGCTTGTGGCGACAAGCTGCTCGTGATCGGTCGTGGGGTGCGGTTTCAACGCGCCTATGCGCGGCGCCAAGCCGACCTCGTGATCTACTCCAATGGAACTCAGAATGGCGCGATTCTCACGAGCGCCAGGCTGCAGACCACGCTGAAGCAGGCGGGCCACAAACTTCAATTGGTCGAAGGCGCTTCGCAACTCGATGAAGCGTTGAAATCGGGAAACGTGGACGTGGTTCTGGCCGACTTCGCCGATGTCGCTGGGATCACCCAGCAATTGCAGTCGGCGCCTTCGAAGCCAGTCGTTCTTCCGATCCTGGTCAAACCTTCCAAAGCCGAGCTCGCCGCCGCGCAAAGGGAGTACAAATTTGCGCTCAAAGCTTCCGCCGACGAGATCCAATATCTAACGGCGATTGGTGAAGCGATGAAGTCAAGGCTCCGAATCGGTGCCAAATCCTGACGCACGGCGCCGCTACTTCAAGAGTACAATCCACAACCTCGCGATTCTCGCTTTGATCTTGGGTGCGTCTGAACTGGTGTGCGGTCAAGCTTGGCTGCCCGCACGCGGCGAAGGCTATGTTTCCCTGAGTTATCAGGACATGTTCACCAGCGACCACCTGCTTAGTTCAGGACAGCCGCAAAATCGCGGCCCAGTGCGACTGAACACAGTAACGGCGGGCGTGCTCTATGGGATTACCGATCGGTTCGCCGTCAGCGCGGAGCTCCCCTATATTGCCTCCAAATTCACTCTGACGCCGGGATTAGCCTTCAATGCCCACGACCTCGAATCTAAAGTCGATGACGGCCACTATCGCGAAACTTTCCAGGATTTTCGTGGGTCCGTGAAATACAACGCCGTCAAGGGTCCGCTCATGTTCACTCCCTTCTTGGAAGTGGTCATTCCCACCCACCACTATGTAACCTTCGGACATTCGGCGCCCGGAAAATATCTGCGGGCATGTCACGTAGGGGCCGATGTTGGCCGCCTGCTGAATCCCATTTTGCCGCGCGCCTATTTTGACCTGCGCTACACCTACTCTTTCGTGCAAAAACTGGCCGGCATGAACATCGATCGAATCAACGCGGACCTGGAGGTAGGCTACTTCTTGAAGCCATCGATTGCGATTCGCGCCCTTGGAGCGGTGCAAAAGACCTTGGGCGGGCTCGAATCGCCGGTGTCTCCTGACAGCCCGTTCTTTCCCGATCACGACAGGCTGGAGCGAGGCCACTATTCCCGCATTGGCGGCGGGGTCACGTTCTCACTCCCTCGGAACGTGGATGTGTACCTTCTGGTTATCTCTACGCTTTCGGGTAAGAATGTCCAGGCCTTCACGGCGCCAGCCATTGGCGTTAGCTGGAACTTCCAAAGTCGCAAAACCGGGCCGAATATCTCGCATGTTGCGGTGCGCAGCGAGCGCCGTCTTGAAGGCGCATCTCAGTTACAATAGAAACTCCAGTCCCAGAAGACGGAAGGACCCTGTTCTGTCCGCGTGTGCCGGCCGGGAGGTCCTGAATGCGGTTCGATTCCTATCAAACCCAAGGGTTCCGGGATGAGATGTTCGACGATGCTGGAGTCGTCCGGCCCGAGGCGCGCCTGCTGTTGGACACCATCGAGTCGCTGGAGGAAGGGCAACTGCTACAGTGCCAGCGGGCCGCCGAGCGCCTGCTCCTGCAGATGGGTATCACGTTCAACGTGTACGGAGATTCCGCGGGAGCCGAGCGCATTTTTCCCTTCGACCTCATCCCCCGGATTGTGCGCAACGATGAGTGGACCTGGATCGAGCGCGGGCTCAAACAGCGCATACACGCGCTGAACGAATTCATCGATGACATCTACCACGACCAGAAGATCCTGAAGGACAAGATCATCCCGGCAGAGGTCATTCACTCGGCTGCCTTCTACCGCCCCCAGTGCACGGGCATCAACCCGCCCCGGCGGATCTGGTGCCATATCACGGGCACCGACCTGGTGCGCCATAGCGACGGGCTTATCTATGTGCTGGAGGACAACCTGCGCGTGCCCTCCGGAGTTTCCTACGTGCTCGAAAACCGGGACCTGATGAAACGCACGTTTCCGCAGGTCTTCGAAGGGTCGCGCGTGCGGCCGGTGGACGACTATCCCAGCAACCTGCTCGAGATGCTGGAATCGATCGCGCCACGGGGCGCCGCCGACAAGCCCACCGTGGTGCTGCTGACCCCCGGCATGTACAATTCCGCGTACTTCGAGCACAGCTTCCTGGCGCAGCAGATGGGAATCCAGTTGGTGGAGGGTCGCGATCTCGAAGTACAGGACGACGCAGTCTGGATGCGCACCACCAAAGGCTTGCGAAGAGTAGACGTGATTTACCGTCGCATCGACGACGACTTTTTGGATCCACTCGCTTTCCGCGAAGATTCCCTGTTGGGCGTGCCGGGACTGGTCGGGGCGTATCGTGCCGGCAGAGTGGCGCTGGCCAATGCGCCCGGCAACGGCGTGGCCGACGACAAAGTGGTCTACGCCTACGTTCCCGATATGATCCGCTACTACGAGGGCGAGGAGCCGATCCTGCTCAACGTGCCCACTTTCCTGTGCTGGCGCGCAGAGGATCGCCAGCACGTGCTCGCTAATCTCGACAAGCTGGTGGTGAAGTCGGCCAACGAAGCCGGCGGGTACGGCATGTTGGTGGGGCCCCACTCCACCGCCGCCGAGCGTGAGGAATTCGCGGCCAAGATCGCGGCGAATCCGCGGAACTACATCGCGCAGCCGACGCTGGCGCTCTCTCGCGTGCCGACCGTGGTGGACGGTCAATTCGAGGGACGTCATGTGGACCTGCGGCCATATATTCTCTACGGCAAGGAAATCAACGTGCTGCCGGGCGGATTGACGCGGGTCGCGCTGCGCAAAGGGTCGCTCGTGGTGAATTCGTCGCAGGGCGGCGGAAGTAAGGATACGTGGGTTCTAGCCGCGTCTTCGGGGGACATGGGTTGATGCGCGAGAATCCCCCTCTGCTGAGCCGCGTGGCCGATTCCGTGTATTGGATGGCGCGCTACATCGAACGGGCCGAAAACGTCGCCCGCTTCATCGGCGTGAATCTGAATCTTCAGCTCGATCTGCCGATGGAGCCGGCCCAGCAGTGGCAGCCCCTGATCGACACTAGCGGCGACACTGAAGAGTTCAAGAAGCGCTATGGCGAGGCTTCCCAAGCCAAAGTGGTCGAGTTCCTCACCTACGATGCAGCCAACGCCAACTCGATCGCTTCGTGCTTGCGGGCGGCCCGCGAAAATGCCCGCTCCGTCCGGGAAGCTATCTCTTCAGAGATGTGGACCCAGGTCAACAGCATGTACCTCGAAATGCAGGCGCAGCGGCGGATGCCGGACCCCGGACAATTGCCCGAGATCTTCCGCGCCATCCGGCTCGGCTGCCATCTGTTCCAGGGCATCACGGACGCCACCATGTCGCACAGCGAGCCGTGGCACTTCGTGCGGATGGGAAGAAAGCTGGAGCGCGCCGACAAAACTTCGCGCATCCTGGACGTCAAGTATTTCATCCTGCTGCCGTCGGCCCGGGTGGTGGGAACGCCTTATGACGACATCCACTGGTCGGCTGTTCTGAAGTCGGTCAGCGGATTCGGCATGTACCGGAAGAAACACGGGCGGATTTCGCCGCGCGACATCGTCGATTTTCTGCTGATGGATCGCGATTTTCCGCGCTCCATCCGCTTCTGCATCCATTGCGCGGACGAATCCCTGCACGCGATCACCGGCAGCCCGATGGGGTCCTTCGTCTATCCCTCGGAACAAGTGATGGGCTTGCTGCGGGCCGAACTGGACTTCACTTCGGTCGATCGCATCCTCAGCGGCGGGCTGCACGAATATCTGGATTCTCTACAGGAGAAATTGAACACGGTCGACAACAGCGTCCTCGACGATTTTGTGACCCGGCGCGAAGTGGACGAAGCCACGGTGGCTCAAACGCAGAGCTGATCCGTATGCCCATCCGCATCGCGTTGCATCACAAAACCAACTATACATACGATCGACTAGTCCAGCTTTCCGCGCAGGTCGTGCGGCTGCGGCCCGCTCCGCATTGCCGGACGCCGGTGCCCGCGTACTCGCTCAAGATCGATCCCAAGCCCCATTTCCTGAACTGGCAGCAGGATCCGCATAGCAACTATCTGGCGCGCGTCGTGTTTCCGGAGCGCGTCCGGCACTTCACGGTCGAGGTGGATCTGATCGCGGAGATGACCGTCATCAATCCCTTCGACTTCTTCCTGGAGCCTTACGCGGAGAAGTTTCCTTTCCGCTATGAGTCCGGGTTGGCGCAGGAGCTGACGCCCTTCCTCGCGGTGCGGCCTGCGGGACCGCTGCTCGCAGCGTATCTGAAGACGGTCGATCGTAGTGAGCAGCGGGTCATCGATTTTCTGGTCGCTGTGAACCAAAAGCTGCAGCGCGACATTAAGTACCTGATCCGGATGGAGCCCGGTGTTCAATCGAGCGAAGAAACGTTGAAACTGGCGAGCGGCTCGTGTCGCGATTCCGCGTGGTTGCTGGTCGAGATTCTGCGTCACCTGGGACTGGCCGCGCGGTTCGTTTCCGGTTTTCTGATCCAGTTGAAACCCGACGTCAAGTCGCTTGACGGCGCGCCCGGTCCGGAGCGGGACTTCACCGACCTCCACGCTTGGACGGAGGTGTATCTACCGGGCGCGGGGTGGGTTGGATTGGATCCGACGTCGGGTCTGTTCGCCGGAGAGGGGCACCTGCCGCTGGCGGCCACGCCGGAGCCGGCCTCCGCCGCGCCCGTTTCCGGCGGCGTGGATCCGTGCGAAGTCGCCTTCACCCATGAGATGTCCGTGCGGCGCGTGCAGGAAGATCCGCGAGTCACTCTGCCCTACACGGAGGAGCAATGGGAGCGCATCCTGTCGCTCGGTTGCCAGGTGGACCGCGAGATTCGCGATGGCGATATTCGCTTGACGATGGGAGGAGAGCCGACCTTCGTCTCCATCGACGATATGGACGGCGCCGAGTGGAACACCGCGGCCCTGGGCGCCGAGAAGCGGATACTGGCGTCGCGCCTGCTCGACCGCCTCTATAATCGGTTTGCTCCTGGAGGATTGCTGCATTACGGGCAGGGCAAATGGTATCCGGGCGAGCCGTTGCCGCGCTGGGCGTTCGCCTGTTATTGGCGGACGGATGGCGCGCCGCTCTGGCGGAATCGTGAATTGCTGGCGCGCGAGGAGACCGAGTACGGATTTGGCGTGACTGAGGCCGGGCTTTTTGCCAACACGCTAGCGCGCCGGCTGGGTCTGGATCCGCGCTACGTCTGCCCCGCCTTTGAAGATCCTTTTTACCACGCGCAGCAGGAGCGGCAACTCCCGGTGAACGTCGACCCGACGGACAATCGCCTGGAAGATCCCCTCGATCGGGAACGCATTCGCCGCGTGTTCGAGCACGGGCTCGATGCTCCCGTGGGTATGGTGCTGCCGCTCCAACGTCGTTCCGGGCCGGAGTGGCAAACCGGATTGTGGATGCTGCGCGGGCAGCACTTGTTTCTGCTTCCGGGCGATTCTCCGGTGGGCCTGCGGCTGCCGCTGCCGAGTCTGCCATGGGTGGCGCCGTCGGAGGCGCCGGAAATTCATCCGCCGGATCCGATGGTGAAGCGCGGCCGCCTACCGGTACCGTCTCGAAGTGTCCCGCCGCCTTCCATGCAATCGCGAAAGCCGACCGAGCGCGATCGCGTACCGGAGCTAGGAGAATCCGCGCCTTGGATCGTCCGCACCGCGCTGTGCGTCGAGCCGCGCGGCGGGCGTCTACACATTTTCATGCCGCCGGTCGATTCGGCCGAGGATTATGTCGATCTGCTGGCCGCCATTGAAGACACCGCCGCTCACCTGAAAATGCCTGTGGTGGTCGAGGGCTATCCGCCGCCTCATGACGCGCGCATCCAGCATATTAAGGTTACGCCGGACCCCGGCGTGATCGAGGTGAACGTTCACCCGGCGCGGAATTGGCAGGAGCTGGTGGACAACACGACCGCGGTCTATGAGGATGCGCGCCAGTCGCGCCTCGGCACGGAAAAATTTATGCTCGACGGACGCCACACCGGCACCGGTGGCGGAAACCATTTTGTGCTCGGGGGGCCCACGCCGTCGGACAGCCCGTTCCTGCGGCGGCCCGATCTGCTGCGCAGCATGATCGGATACTGGCTGAATCACCCGGCGCTATCGTACATGTTCTCCGGCATGTTCATCGGCCCCACCAGCCAAGCGCCACGCATCGATGAAACTCGCGCGGATAGTTTGTACGAACTGAAGATCGCCTTCGGACAGATTCCTAATCCGGACGACGGCGACTGCCCGCCCTGGCTGGTGGACCGCATTTTTCGTCACCTGCTGGTGGATGTGACCGGCAACACGCATCGCGCTGAGTTCTGCATCGATAAGCTATATTCGCCGGATTCGGCGACGGGCCGGCTCGGACTGCTGGAGTTGCGGGGATTTGAAATGCCGCCGCACGCGCGCATGAGCCTGACTCAGCAACTGCTGGTACGCGCTCTGATCGCCTGGTTCTGGAAGGAACCGTATACGCAGCAGGCTATTGCGTGGGGAACCCAACTGCACGACCGCTTCATGCTGCCGTACTTCACGGGCCGCGACTTCGGTGACGTGCTCGACGATCTGAAGCGCGCCGGGTATCCGCTGGAAGCGGAGTGGTTCGCGCCGCACGTCGAGTTTCGCTATCCGGTGCTGGGGCGCGCGCATCATGCCAGCGTCAGTCTCGAAATTCGGCAGGCGACCGAGCCGTGGTACGTTCTGGGCGAGGAAGGGAGCGCCGGCAGCACGGCCCGCTATGTGGATTCTTCCGTGGAGCGAGCTCAAGTCAAGGTCGAGGGGCTGACGAGTTCCCGCTATGTCGTGACCTGCAACGGGCGCAGGCTGCCGCTCCACTTTACAGGACGACAGGCGGAGTATGTCGCCGGAGTGAGATACCGGGCGTGGCAGCCGCCGTCCTGCCTGCATCCGACCATTCCCGTTCATGCACCGTTGATTTTCGATGTTGTGGATACGTGGGCAGGACGTTCGGTGGGCGGATGCGAGTATCATGTGACTCATCCGGGCGGGCGCAGCTTCGAGACTTTCCCGGTGAACGCCAACGAGGCCGAGGCGCGGCGCGCGGCGCGGTTTTTCCCTTTTGGTCATACGCCGGGACCCATGGCCGTGCCGGCGGCCGAGGAAGATCCGGATTTCCCTCTCACGCTGGACCTGCGCCGTCCCCGATCCAATGGGGGGTTTTAGGTGGGGCAGTTCGAAATCTTGGCAAGCTGCGAAGATTTGCCAGCCTACGTTTACGAACAGAACCCCGCCCTAACGGGCAGGGCTTTGCGTGCGCTTGCAAGCCCCGCCCGTCAGGGCGGGGTTCAGTTTGAGAAATGTAGAAACTCCAAGCCCCGCCCGTCAGGGCGGGGTTCAGTTGAGAAATGTAGAAACTCCAGGCCCCGCCCGTCAGGGCGGGGTTCGGTGCCTGCTCAGTTGGAGGGTTTTAGCGTTGGTGTGCCACACTAGAAAAAAGCATTCCGCGGCATGAAGCGCCACACTACTCAGACTCAGACTCGGCTCGACTCTGCGTGGCCCTACGCGGCGACCACGGGTTTCTACGATGAAGTCCTCGGCGCGAACGACGAGGTGCGTCCTCACTGGCGGAAGCTGGCCGAATCGCTGGCCACCATGGGGCACGACGATCTGGCGCGGCGCTGGCACGACGGCCGGCGCATGATTCACGACAACGGCATCACCTACAACATCTATAGCGACCCGCAGAACAACGCGCGTCCATGGCAGCTCGATCCCATTCCGCTGGTGATGGGTCCGGAAGAATGGAAATCCATCGAGGCCGGGATTATCCAACGGGCGACGTTGTTTAACACCATCCTGGCGGACCTCTACGGTGCGCAACGCCTGCTGCGGGAAGACCAGCTCCCGCGCGAGCTGGTCTTCCCCAATCCTGCTTTCCTGCGTTCGTGCCACGGAATCGCGCCGCAAGGAGGCGTCTTCCTTCACGTGTATTCGGCCGACCTGGCGCGCTCGCCCGATGGGCAATGGTGGGTCCTCGCGGATCGCACGCAAGCGCCTTCGGGAGCGGGATACGCGCTGGAAAACCGGTTGGTGACCACGCGTGTGATGCCGGACGTCTTCCGCGCTTCGCATGTGCGCCGCCTCGCCAACTTCTTTCAGACTTACCGTAACGCGCTGTTACGGATGGTGCCAGTCAAGCGGGAGAATCCGCGCATTGTGGTGCTGACCCCCGGCCCCTACAACGAAACCTATTTTGAACACGCGTTCCTGGCGCGCTATCTGGGCTACACGCTGGTCGAAGGCGGCGATCTCACCGTGCGGGAGAACCGGGTGTTTCTGAAAACCCTCGGCGGCCTCTTGCCGGTGGACGTGATCGTGCGCCGGCAGGACGATCTCTTCTGCGATCCGCTGGAGCTGCACGGCGACTCCATGCTCGGCGTGCCCGGTCTGGTGCAGGCGGTCCGCTCGGGAACGGTATCGGTCGCCAACGCGCTGGGGTCGGGACTGGCGGAGTCTCCCGCTTACGCGGCTTTTCTTCCAGGTTTGTGCCGGCAGCTTCTCGGAGAGGAGCTGAAAATGCCGACCGTCGCCACCTGGTGGTGCGGCCAGGAGGCGCCCTTGTCGTACGTGACGGAGCATCTGGGAGAACTGGTGATCAAGCCCGCGTTCCCCGGCACGCGTGAGGATCCCATCTTCGGCGCGGAACTGAGCGCGGCGGAGCGTGAGCGGCTGATCGCCAGACTGCGGGCGCAACCTGGACGGTATGTCGCGCAGGAGCAAGTGGCGCTCTCAACAGTTCCCGTCTGGGAAGGGAGGGCGCTCGAACCGCGCCACTTGGTGATGCGT
>JBGPHB010000051.1:0-11101 GCA_041484155.1 Bryobacteraceae bacterium | reverse complement strand
CAAGGCCTTGAAGAACTGAAAAAGAAGACGACGGTAATCTACGACGAGACCTACTTCAAGTAGTGGGGTGCTACGCTACCGCAGCCGGTGACCCAAACGGCTCGCGCGGGTCTATAACAGCTTCTCCTCGCCGAATTTCTGAAACCCCGCCTCCACCAGGTGCGCAAGCTGCTCGATCACCTTCGGCTCGACACTAGTGAAGTTGAAGCACGATTTGCCCTGCATACACCGCTTGAGGCCGGCAGGGATGCCCTTCAGCAGCTCGGGGTACGAATACACCGGCATCAAGTGGAAGCTGACGTAGGCCTTGCCTACGCGGACGCCTCCGAAGAACATGCGCTCGCCCTGGTAACTGCGTGACTTGGTTTCCAGGTAGTAGTTGTCCGGCTTGTCGGCCTTGACAAACAGGCGCTTGGCGTACTTCATCAGCACCGGCCTCAGGGCGTTGAACACCGGCGAGAAGTCCGGCGGAGGCGGGGCCGGAGGGAGGACGGCCACGTTCGCGGCGGATTTGGCGGCACGCTTAACAGCAGGCATTGGGGCAAGTATACCCCCTACTCGATTGGCGGCGCTCATGGGCGTTTCATCTCGCTCATGAGACCCAGGGTGTTTCCGTCCGGATCGCGGAAGAACGCCATCCACAAGTGGTGATCCGCCATCCTGGCGACCAGATGCGGTTCCCGTTCGAAGATCACCCCACGGGTCTTCAGCGCCTCGGTGGCGGAGTGGATGTCATCGACCCGGTAGTAAATCACCGAGCTGAACGATTCCGGCTGGTCTTGCCCAAGCATCAGCCGGATGCCATCGCAATCGAAGAACGCCGCGTTGGGCGCGCGGAACAGGAACCGGAGCCCGACCTGATCCCGGTAGAATGCAACCGCGCGTTCCACATCGTGCACCGTGATCCCGATCTGTCCGATAGTCGAGAGTCCAAATTGAGGAGCCGGCGTCATAGCCGCAAAGTGGCGGCGCCCAGAATTCTATGGCTTCCCCGGTCCTGAACAAACAACACCAGCTTGAGGTTCTCACGCCGCCACTCAGGCCTGAGCTTGAGCGCGATATCGGCCGAGTAGGCTCCTGCCTTCTTGGTGTCGAGCCGTCCGAGGCTTACCAGACTCCGGACCACACCTGTGTGCCGCAACTGGCGGCCGCTATTCTCGCCACGCTGCACGCTGCTCTCCAGTTCCGCCTCCGTGACCGCGAGCAGGATGTCAGCTTCCTGGGTTCCAGGCGGCAGACTCTCCACCTTCAGCCGCAGCGATTCAGCGGAAAGCAGCGACATCTCGACAATTGCCTTGGGACCCTGGGCAGCCTTTTGGATCTCCTGCGTGGCTCGCGGAGCATCTGAGCCGAGCAGTTCGGTCTGTCCGTCGACCACCATCTGGGGCGTATACACGTTTTCCATGCGGAACGCGCGGCCGTACTCCTGTTGCCGCGCCGTAAACGCGGGCGACGAAAAACGGTCCTGCCATCCGAGCTGGTTCCAGTAGTCGACGTGCTCGCTCAGCGCAATCACTTCGATGTTCAAGTTTGGCGGGGTCCTTTCGAGTCTGAGCAACAGGCTATCGGCCGGAGGGCAACTGGAGCAGCCCTCGGACGTGAACAACTCCACCACCACGGGCGTGCGCGGCTGCGCGCCCGCCAAACCGGCAACCATCAGCGTCAAGACGACTCGATTCATCATTACTAACATAAACGATCCGAATCGGCGTGGTACCGTGTGGTTTGGAAAACTTCTTTGGAAACCGGGCCGTTGCCGATACCCTGGAGGACATGATCCGGCGCGAGCGTATCCCTCAGACGCTCCTGCTTTCGGGCCCCGAAGGGGTGGGCAAGGCGACGCTCGCCCGGCGATTCGGCGCGAGGCTACTTGGGAAAGCTTCCGATAAGATCGAGCAGGACGATCTGAGTCTGGAGTCGAACCGCGCCCTCATCGCCGATCGGGAAAAATGGACCGCCGAGAAGCGCAACGAAGACCCGCTCTTTTTTGCCTCCCAGTCCGATTTTCTTACCTTCGCGCCGGATGGACCGCTGCGGCAGATCACCATCCAGCAGATGCGGCTGTTGAAGGACCGCGCGCCGCTCAAGCCTCTGAAGGGTTCCTGGCGGGTGTTCCTGATCGACGCGATTGACCGCGCCAATGAGCAGGCCGCGAACTCTCTGCTGAAAGTGCTGGAGGAGCCGCCACCGCACCTGATCCTGATCATGACGGCGCGCAATCCGTATGACTTGTTGCCCACCATCCGCTCGCGAGCAGTGCCGTTCCGGCTTTCGCGCCTGAACCAGGACGAGATGCGCGCCTTCGTCCAGGCTCGCGGCCTCGATCACGCGGAGCGCAGGACCAGGCTGGCCGAGGGCGCCCCCGGACTGGCTGTCTCGCTCGATCTCGAATCCTACGATCGCAGGCGCCTGGCCATGCTAGTCCTGCTTCAGGTCTCGAGCGGCCTGGAGCTGTTCGGCGCCTGGATGAAACATTCGGAGTCGATCGCCGCACGGCGGACTGAGAAACTCGATTCCTATCTTGAGGTGCTATACGTGCTGCTGGAGGACGTGCTGAGGCTGGGACAAGGAAACTCTGATGTTCGGAACGACGACATCCACACTGAGCTGGAAGCGCTGGCGCGGCGCGTTTCCTTCGACTGGCTGCGCGCCGCCGTGGCCAAGGTGGATGACCTGGTCGATCTCGTCCGCCGCAATATTCAGAAGTCCATCGCGCTCGACGCGTTCGCTGTCGAATTGCGCTCCCGCTAGAGCTGTGTTATCAAAGAACGAGATAGGTACTTCCATCCTCATTCTTAAACTCGCCAAGGAGTCCGTAAAGTGGAGCCTGCAAACCGCAAGTTGATCCGGCCTTCCCTCACCGAGGTCAAGGACCATCGCGGCCCCAACCGCAAGGACGGCCAGAAGAAGTCCGCACCTCCCGATCAGACTAACGCCGAGAACTTTTACTATCTGAAGCAGATGCAATCCAAAACGCAGATGACCATCGTGCTCAAGGACGGCGAGACCCTCAAAGGCGTGATCGAGTGGTACGACAAGACCTGCTTGAAAGTGAATCGAGAGGGCGAGCCGAATCTGCTCATCTTCAAGTCCAACATCAAGTACATGGCTAAGGTTTAGCTCCAAAAGCATATTTCACGCAAAGCGCACAAGACGCCGCCGCGTCCTGTGCGCTTTGCGTGAACCATTGTTTTTGTAGCTTTCAGGGCGGGGTTGATCGTCGCCTGTAGCTTTGGAGAAACGCACGGGCTTGGCTCGACAATAACTCGCTCACTGGAGCGTTATCGAGCAATCCATGCTTGACAGGCGAGTGGTCTTTCTCAAGTACGTACACCAGTTGCACCTGCCCATCCCGATCGCTGACCACCGAGAATCGGACCGCATCGGCGGCGCTGTCTGCCGGGAAACGGTCGCAACGGCCGCGCACATAGCCGCAGTTGCACAGATCGCGCTGTTGGGCTTCCGGGGCCTCTAGAACTTCCCCGGGGCGTGCATGGCAGGTTCCACGGTAGGGATCTCCCAGTGGCAGGCGGGGCGCGTGCGTCCAGGCGCCTTCGTCCAACCGGTCGATGGGCCTGAAAAACGGACACGCCACAGCGGTATCCTAACAGATTGGAACAATCTCGGATCGACATCCTTCAGCAACTCCTGACCCAAGATCCGGCCAGCTCGTTCGCGCGATACGGCCTGGCGATGGAGTACGTGAAGTCGGGTGAGCTGGCTCGCGCCGTGGACCAGTTCGAAGCTCTGCTGGCCACTGACCCGGCCTACTCGGCCGCCTACTTCCACGGCGGCCAGACACTCGAAAAGCTCGGTCGCCTGGATGGAGCCCGGGACTACTATCGCCGTGGTCTCACCGCCACCCGCGACGCCCACGCCAAGAGCGAGTTACAGGCCGCTCTGGATATACTAGGCGACTAGAGGTTTTGTTGCGCACCATACTCCTGTTGTCGATGGCTGTGTTGATTGCCGTGCCCGCCACGCCGCAACCGCAACAGGACCAGCTTGACACGAGTCCTTCGGTCTTTACCGTGCTCGCAGCACTGAACGTGGGCGGGTATGACGCCGAAATCGACTTGGCGACCAACCATCCCTTGCGCAAGGCCCTGCGCGATCGTCTGGCGGCTCAGAATCTTGACAGCGTTTATGCGCTCAAGAGATTCGTCCGCGACCATCGCAAACCCGACCCGGCCGCGGAACTGAGTCAGTACATCTCCTACGCACTGGTGCTCAACGGGCCGCCCGATTTCGGCTATCGATATCCCGCTCAGACGCTGCCTCCGGATGCGGCCGCGTTGGACGGTCTCACGCCACTGTTGGTCGCCTTCTATCGGGAAGCCCACCTGGATGAGTTGTGGAAGAGCACGCAACCCTATTTCAATCAGGCGATTGCACAGATACAGGGGCCGGTTGCCCGCGCCGTCCTGGAGGCCAACGCCTACCTGCGGAACCCGACCAGCGGTTACCTCGGCCGGCGGTTTCAGATCTACGTGGACTTGCTGGGGGCTCCCAATCAGGTGCAGTCACGCAGCTACGTAGACGACTATTTCATCGTGGTGACGCCCGCCGCCGATCCGCCGATTGAAGACATCCGGCACGGCTATTTGCACTACCTGGTGGACCCCCTGCTGCTCAAGTTCTCAGAACACCTGAGGAAGAAACAGGCGCTCGGGGATTACGCGCAGGGCGCTGCGGCTCTGGAAGACGTTTACAAATCCGACTTCACCCTGTTCAGCACGGAGTGTTTCATCAAGGCCGTGGAGAGCCGCATCGACCGCAAGCCGGCCCTGGTGGACCAGGCTTTGCGCGAGGGATTCGTGCTCACTCCGGCGTTCGCCGAACAACTGGCGGCCTACGAAAAGCAGGACCGGGCCATGCGGCTGCATTTTCCGGACCTGGTGGACGCGATCGACCTGAAGCGCGAGGAGAAGCGCCTGGAGAACGTCGAATTCGCTTCGGCGCGCGCCGTGCGCAAGATCAAGGCCGCCCCTGCCGAAAAGCCCCCGGAGCTTTCCGGATCAGAGAAGAGGCTCGAGGAAGCGGAGAAAGCTTACACAGATCGCGATTTGGAAGGCGCGAGGAAGATTTTCGTCGCGCTCCTTCAGGAGCCGATCGAGAAACCGTTGCATGCAAAGGCGTATTATGGTTTGGCGCGGATTGCCGTGCTCGAACGCGACCCGGAGTTGGGTGACCGCCTATTCCGCAAGGTGCTCGAGCTCGAACCCGACGCCTCCACGCGGTCGTGGAGTCTGCTGTATCTGGGGCGACTGGCCGACTCACAGGGCGAACGCGGGCAGGCGCAGGAGCACTACAAGGCGGTCCTGGCCGTGCAAGGCGTGCCGGATTCAGTCCGGCAGGCGGCAGAGAAGGGTTTGAAAGAGGCGTTTACTAGAAAATGAATCAAAGGAGCGGTGGGATGAGTACTAGAGTCTTAACGGGCGTGGTGGCGCTGATCGTGACCGCAGGAGTAACCAGGGCTCAGAAGCCTCCGACTAAACCGGAAGCCGATGCGTTTGTAGCGATCCAGACAGAGCCGGACCCCGACAAGCGCATGAAGAGGGTCGACGACTTCATTGCCAAATTTGCCGATACCGCGCTCAAGGCGTTCGCTTTGGATATGGCCGCCGAGGCGGCGGAGCAGAAGGGCGACGCGGTGAAGGCGATCGTGTACTCGCAAAGCGCCCTCGAAGCGGATCCGAAGGACTTCCAAGCCATGTTGCTGATCTCCGGGGAACTCGCCCGCGGAACTCGCGAAAACGATCTCGATAAAGAGGAGAAGCTGGCGCGCGCGGAAAAGCTGGCCAACGACGCCATCGCCGCCGTCAAGGACGCTCCCAAGACGAACCCGCAAATCTCCGAAGAAGTGTGGGCGAACTTCAAGAAAGACGAGGTTTCACAAGGGCACATCGATCTGGGGATGATTGCCCTGGCGCGCAAGAAAATGGACGTGGCGATTGCCGAATTCAAGCTCGGTGTCGACGGCGCGGCCACGCCGGACCCGGTCGCCATGGTGCGGCTGGCGGCGGCCTATGACCAGGCCGGCAAGCCCGAGGATGGCCTGGGCGTCCTGGAAAAGGTACTGGCCATGCCGAACGTGAACCCCACGATCAAGCAATTCGCGGAAGGCGAGAAGAAGCGCGCCGAGGCGGCAAAAAACGCCAAGAAATAGCGGCCTGCCGCTTGAATTGCTATTTCAAACCGCTTCCTCGCGGAGCGGCTCTTAATCGATTATGAACGCGGACCTTCAGGTTCTTGAAACGGCGATGGGCCACAGGTTTGGCAACCGGGAACTGCTTGAGCGGGCGCTCACCCACAAATCCAGAGTCTATGAGAAGGCCGCCGAAGGTCAAAGCTCCAGCGACAACGAGCAGCTTGAGTTTCTGGGCGACGCGATCCTGGGTTTTGTGGTCAGCGAATGCCTGGTCCGCCGGTACGCCGCCTATCCCGAGGGCCGGCTCTCGAAACTGAAGGCGTACCTGGTCAGCGCCGCCCGGCTGCACGAGGTGGCGCAGGGTCTGGGTCTCGGGGCTTATCTGTTCCTGGGCCGCGGCGAAGAGATGAGCGGCGGGCGCGAAAAGAAGGCCCTGCTCTCCGACGCTGTCGAGGCTTTGATTGCCGCCATGTATGTGGATGCCGGGCTGGAGGCCGCGCGGCAGTTCATTGAGGCACGCGTGTTCGGCGTGTTCCAGGCGCCCGAGGATGGGCTGGAGAGCGCCGTCACCGATTACAAGAGCGCCCTGCAGGAGATGGCGCAAGCCTTGAAGCTCCCGCCTCCGCGCTATGTCATCGTCGCCGAAGACGGTCCGGAGCACTCCAAGACATTTACCGTCGAAGTGCGGTTGGGTAAGGAGTGGGTAAGCCAAGCCCAGGGTCTTTCCAAGAAGAGCGCGGGACAGAAAGCCGCGCAACAGATCTTACAGCAGTTGACCGAATGGGGCAGATGAGCACCCCGCGAGCCCGGACGTTGCTACTTTGCTATTGTAATTTTGTGTGGTTAGGCCATAATACCAGTGGCACTCCCCTCCGATAGCTATACCGTCGGGATGCGGAAGGTTGCGTGGATCTGGACCCGTGGAACCATGATGCGTACGGCTCGTTTGCCGGTAGCGTTGACTCCCGTCGGGAGCCTTGCTCTTCTGCTGTGCGCGCCCGCTATGGCACAGTCTCCGCTGCGGGGTTCGGGCGGCGGCATCCACATCATTAACACCGACATGGCCGTGCTGGAGGCCCAGGATGTCCGCACCGACTTGGCGTGCACGGTCACCCCGGCCAAACCCGTCGTGGGATTCGACCTCCGCTTCCACGCCGGCTACGAGGTCAGCGTACCGCTCAAGGATTTGTCCGGCGCCGAGAACCAGCTCACCATCTTGTTCCGCGTGACGCCGGAGAATCACCGGGACGATCCTTACTACTTCGTACAGCACATCCGCGTCCCGTCGCTTGAGGAGGACACGAAGGGCGACGCCACGCTGCAAGGGACCATCGACCTTGGCGAGGGCAACTACCACGTGGACTGGTTGATGCGGGATCGCAGCGAGCGGGTCTGCTCCTTCTACTGGGACATGGAGGCGTTCCTTGCGTCCAAGGACAAGCAAATCGAGCTGGCCATCGCCCCCAGCCAGGTGGAGAAGGCCCAATTTGAGCAATTTGACGAAGAGCCTCCGGTGGAGCGAAACCAGGTGGGGCAGCCCCTCAGCGTCAAAGTTCTGGTGAACTTCGCGCCCCAGAATTTCGACGCAGCCGCGTGGCGTCCGCTGGATACGATTGCCCTGGTATCGATCCTGCGGCGGATCTCTCGCGAGCCCCAATTTGGAAAGTTTTCCATTGTCGCTTTCAACGTGCAGGAGCAGCGCGTACTCTACCGGCAGTCGAGCGCGAACCGAATCGATTTCCCGGCGCTGGGGGAAGCTATCAACTCGGTTAAACTCGGCACCGTCGATCTGAAACGGCTTTCCCAGAAACACGGTGACACGGAGTTTCTCGCGGACCTGATCAAGAAGGAGATGGTGGGCGAGGATCACCCCGATGCGCTGATTTTTGCCGGTCCTAAGGTCATGCTGGACGAAGCCGTACCGCAAGACGCACTCAAGCCGTTTGCCCCCGATATCGACTACCCGGTTTTCTACATGAATTACAACCTGAATCCGCAAGCGGCGCCCTGGAAGGATTCGATCAGCCGCGCGGTGAAGGTCTTTAAGGGAACCGAGTACACGATCACGCGTCCAAGAGACTTGTGGTTTGCTTTCACCGAAATGGTCTCCCGTATAGTAAAATTGAAGCGTGGTGGTACTACGTCCCTAGTCTCGACTCAGTGAGTTGATCATGCGCTTTAGCCTCGCGTTTGCGCTGGTGTCTTTGCCGGTGGTTGCTCAGAATCCCAGTTATACGAACAAGCTGGCTCCCTACGTGGCTTCCCCGGTGCACGTGGTGGACCGGATGCTCGAGATGGCGAACCTCAAGCCTGGGGAGACGCTCTATGACCTGGGGTGTGGTGATGGACGCATCCTGATCGCAGCGGTCCAGAAATACCAGGTTAAGGCGGTGGGCGTCGAGATTTCGCCGAAGTTAGTGGCCAAAGCCACAACTTCCATCACCAAGGCTGGGCTCGAAGGCCGCGCACGCGTGATCCAGGGCGACTTGCTGGATGCCGACCTCACGGGCGCCGACGTGGTCACCATCTACTTAGCCACGGAATCGAATGAACAGTTACGCCCGCGGCTGGAAAAGTATCTCAAGCCCGGGGCCCGTGTGGTCTCCCACGATTACGCAGTTCCCGGCTGGAAGCCCGCCAAGATGGATAAGAGCGACAGCCATCTCATCTATCTCTACGAAATGCCCCCCGTCAAGAATTAAGGTAGCGGGGTCTTAGTGGGGCGGTTCACAATCGACAAGCATACCTGTGGAACCCCGCCCTGACGGGCGGGGCTTGCCGGGTGTTGTAAACGCACGACAAGCCCCGCCCGTCAGGGCGGGGTTCCGTTCGGAAATGCACGCGGTCAAATTCTTCTCCAGTCGGCCACTCTGCCTTACAATGGGGATCGTGGCAGTTCCGCTCCTCGTTCTGCTTTTTTGTTCCGCCTCCTTTGCGCGAACGCCCTTGGAGCGCCTGGAGGTCCGGCATCTCGAAGCCGTCCATACGCAGCGCATTGAATGGATGAAACAGCGATTCACTGCCGCGCCGCCGCTGGGCGTTTACCAGGATTTCCGGGCCGTGTCTGCCGGTCACGCTGAGTCCTCCGAACAGTTGCTTCGAGCCGCCAAGGGCGCCGAGGCGCGGGTCGTGCTGTTCCCCAATTCCGCGCCGTTGACCGGGCTGCACGACGGAGTACTCTTCCTTGGAAACGATCGAGGGTTGCCGCAGTTCCCGGATCAGGCCCCGGCGCAGCTTCCGTCAAGCACACCGAAAGAGCGGCGAGGCTTGGAAGATAAGTTCAAACAATATCCGGATGAAGTGTTTGCCGTCACAGGCGAGGCGTTCTCTGAGAAGGCGTTCGATGCCGCCTTTCGCAACGCAAGTTATCATATTCTGGCGCGAGAGCTGACTGAAGCCGATGTTCGCGCCTCGCTCGCAGCAGGTCACCTCTACCTGGCGCATGACTGGCTCTGCGATCCTGCGGGGTTTTCTCTCATCGCCGAGAGCGATCTCGGCGTCTTCGACATCGGAGATGAAGTACCCATGCTGAACACCCACATCGAGGCCAGAGTCCCGGTGGCGGCGAAACTTAAGTTGTTCCGCAACGGCGCTGTCGTCGCGGAAGCGAACGATTCCAAGATCCTCTACACAGTCCAGGAGCAGGGCGATTATCGCCTGGAGGCTTGGCTTACGGTCGACGGCGAGGATCGCCTTTGGATCTATTCGAACCCCCTCCAGCTGGTCCCAGCACCAAGTCTGAGGCTGCCTTCGATCCAGGCTTCGCCCAACGTCGAAGTTCGCAGGGACATCGTCTATTTCGAAGGCGATCCGGCGAACGCCGCCAAACACAAACTCGATCTTTACCTTCCCAAGGACCAGCACGACTTCCCCGTAATGGTGTTCATTCACGGCGGCTCTTGGCGATCCGGCGACCGCGCCTTGTACGGCGCCCTCGGCTACCGTTTCGCCAAGCTCGGGATCGGCGTTGCCATTCCCAGCTACCGCCTGATGCCGGGCAGTCCGCACCCGGCCCAGATGGAAGATGTGGCCGCCGCTTTTGCCTGGGTTCAGAAGAACATCGGGCAGCTCGGGGGCGATACCAAACGCAATTATTTGGTGGGCCACTCCGCCGGGGGTCATCTCGCTGCATTGCTTGCTCTGGATCAGGAATACCTGAAGAAACACGACATCCCAGAGGGCGCTATCCGAGGCGTGGTGGCGTTGAGCGGCGTCTACAATGTCAGCCGGCTCTCCTATTTCGTCTCCGATGCAGGCGCCCGTGACGCCTCGCCTCTCGCTCACGTTCGCGGGAAAGCGCCGCCTTTTCTCATGACCTATTGCCAGTGGGACTATCTCGGCTTGCCGAAACAGGCACGCGATTTTGCCGCGGCGCTGAGGCGGGATTTTGTCGGGGCCCAACTGGTCTACATTCCGGGCAAGAGTCATATTTCCGAGATGGTCGACATCTGGCAAGACGACGATCCCAGCGCGCGCGCGATCCTCAATTTCGTGAAATAACATGATTCCGCTACGTTCGACTGAGCGTGTTTACGCCACGGCGTTCTTTACCGCCTCCCTCATCGGGCTGAACGTCGCGATCTTCCTCTACCAGGCGACTCTCAGCCGATTCGCGTTGAACGAATTTGTTTTCCAATGGGGAATCGTGCCGGATCAGCGGCCGTTCCACGTGTTTCCCCTGCTGACGTCCATGTTCCTGCACGGCGGCTGGATGCACCTGCTCGGCAACATGCTGTTCCTGTGGGTATTCGGGCGGAACCTGGAGGACCTGATCGGCGGCCCGCGTTTCCTGGCGTTCTATCTCCTGTGCGGGCTCGCGGCGGCCGTGGTGCAAGTGCTCGCGAATCCCTACTCGCGTGTTCCCACCATCGGAGCCAGCGGCGCCATCGCAGGAGTCATGGGCGCGTATTTGATCAAGTTCCCGCGCTCGCAAATCGACACGCTCGCGAT
>JBGPHB010000050.1:0-11130 GCA_041484155.1 Bryobacteraceae bacterium | reverse complement strand
CCGCCAGGAGGTTGTTTTAATACTGAAGGCGGAGTGCGAACTGCACCAGCCTGGGCTGGTTTGCCTGGCCGGTGACAACGCCGAACTGAGCGTTGCCCAGGGCAACTCCCGGCGGCGCGAACTGCACACGGTTGAACAGGTTGAAAATCTCGGTACGGAACTGAAGACCGATGCGCTCGTTCAATTTGGTCTGCTTGAATACCGAGAAATCCCAATTGGCGATGCCGGCGGCGCGTTCCGCCGTGATGGTGCGCGGGATGTTGCCGAAGGTCGCTGCCGGCTGCGCCGCAAATGCCGCCGTGTTGAACCACCGGTTCAGCCGGTCCTGGGCGGCGCCGCCGAGCTTAACGCTGTCGGGCCCGGCTCCGGGAGCCCAGTTCGGCCGCGAGCCACCTCCAAATGAGAACGTCTGGTTGGAAGCGTTGGCGATGCCCAGCGGGAAGCCCTGCTGGAGCGTACCCGCGCCGGCGATTCCCCAGCCGGAAATGATTTTGCCGGCGGCCCCGCTAGCCCCGTTCAGCCATTTGTGGCCGGCCCCAAAGGGCAAGTCCAGGGAATAGCTGGTGACCAGCCGGTGGCGGGTGTCGAAGCTGGAAACCGCTTTCTCCAGGTTCAAATTGTTGTTGTCCTGGGTGCCGGCGGTGTTGTACTCCAACCAGGTCATGCCGCTCTCGATATTGCCCAGAAACTTCGAAAACGTGTAGGCTCCCAGGATCGTGCCGCCGGAACGGAAGCGCTTTTGCACTTTGATCTGCAGGGAGTGATACGTGGTACCGCGATTGCCGTTCAGCGTCTCCGCCACGCCGGTGTACTGCGGGTACGGCCGGAGAAGCTGCCCGTACTGCACGGTCTTCGCGGCCAACGACCCGTTAGTCGAGGGAATCAGGCCGTAGAACGGGTTGGCAACTTGCTGGTTCAGAACCGCGCTGCCGAGGGATAGCAGATTGTCCGGAAGCTGGTTGAGCGTGGGCCCGCCGCCCAGGTGAACGCCCTGGGATCCGGCCCAGGCCGCTTCCACCGAGAATCCGTCGCTCAATTCTCTCTGCAGGGTGACGTTGAACTGCTGTGTGTAGGGCATGCGCTGGTCCTGCGCCACGGGTGCGCTGATGCTGGTACCCAGCAGGGCCGCTTGGAAGGACGGGTCGCGCTGTGGTGGTTGCAGAACCCCGTTCGGGAAGGGGTTGCTCAAGGTATCGTTGGGCGTCAGGCTGCCGTCCAGGGTGCCATTGAACGGCCCGTTGATGGTGGTGGTTAAGGAGCCACTCCCGTCATTCTGGGCAAAGAAAATCCCATATCCGATCCGGACCACGGTCTTATTGTCGAGACGGTATGCGAGGCCGAAGCGCGGCGCGAACAGATGGGTGTGCGTCTCGGCGGCGTGCCGGCTTGGATCGTCGTTGGAGCTGACCAGTCCCAGACGGCCCTTGAGTCCGCCGAATCCCGCGGCTTTCACCTGCGCGGAGTCCGCCAGGGAACTCAGCACAGCCGGCAGCAGAACCGCATAGCGGTCGTAGCGTTCGACGAAGGGGAACGGCAGTTCCCAACGCAAACCATAGTTGAGCGACAACTTCTTGGTCACCTGGAAGGTATCGCCCACATACAGGCCCGCGTAGTAATTCCGCTGGGAATAAGGCACCGGCGTAACAGTGTTGCCGCTGGATCCATATCCCAACATGAAAGACGCGAAGCCATAGCCCGTCCCTCCAGTGGCCAGCGGATTTGCCGATGTGAACAGGTTGTCAAAGTTGAAGATCCCGCTCGCAACGTTGCTTTGGATGTAATTCGTGATTTGGCGCCGCAGCTCGCCTCCGAACTTGATGGTGTGGCGTCCGGAGATCTTGGTCATGCTGGGGTAGATCGAATAGCTGTCGTTATGCTGCACGATCGCACTCTGAGGCTGGGTGCTGAAGAAATCGCTGAAACCCTGCACCACCGGCGTGGGCTGCACTCGGAAAGCGACCTGCGTGTTCATGAAAGCCGGCCAACCATACTTAGTCAGGTCATCGCCCAGGCTCAGGGGAACCCGGAAATAGGCAAAGCGCAGGAATGCGATCCGCAGATCGCCGATGAACGAAGGACTGAACGTGTAAGTGTCGCCGATCACATATTGGTGGACCTGGAAGGTCTCCGTGCAGCGATCGGTGCAAACCTTTGTCTTGTAGGGTTCGATGGGGAGGCTCAGGTTCGACCAGTAGGTGGCGCGGCCGAACAGATGCTGCTTGTCGCTTAGGTTCTCGTCGGCACGCCCGTTGTACTGATCGTTGTTCCCGCCTACGCTCGCATTTCCGGTCCAGTTATTGACCACACCGGTTGAGCCTGTCCCGGGAGCGTTCGGCTCCGCCCACAAGGAGCTGAGCACTTTGGCAGCCTTGTCCAGCCGCACAACGGGGATAATATTGCCCCCGAAAGGCTGGCGAATTACGGTTTGGCCAGGGGCGCACGCCGCGTTGCCCAGCGCTCCACACGTCGTCAGGGGATCGTAAATGGTGATCGGCAGCTTGGAGAAGTCGCCGTTACGGAACAAGTCCGTAGGCACCGAGGATGTAAACGACTGCCCCTGGCGCTGGCGGAAACCTTCATAGCTGAAGAAAGCGAAGGTTTTGTCCTTCCTCACCGGCCCGCCGATTGTGGCACCGAACTGGTTCTGGGTGAACGAGGGCCGCGCCGTGGCATTACGGTTGTTGAAAAACGTGTTGGCGTTCAAAACCCGGTTGCGCAGGTATTCGTAAGCGGTGCCATGAAATTCGTTGGTGCCGCTTCTTGTAGTCAGATTGATAACGCCCCCGGTGAAGCGGCCGAACTCCGGACCCAGGCTGTTGGTCTGAACACGAAATTCCTGAATGGCGTCCTGCGTCGGAACGATCGCGATCAGACTGCCCTGGGCCACGTTCAACGGCGCGCCGTCGATATACGCGGCGTTCTGTCCCGCGATGCCTCCACCGATCTGGTAATTGCCGAAGGCAAAAATGTTCTGGCCGGTGGGGTTCGTCATTGAGGAGCCCTGCGGCACCACCCCGGGGACCAGACCCACCAGATTCAACACGTTGCGCCCGTTCAGGGGCATCTCCTGGACCTTCCGGGCCTCGACCACCTGGCCCAGCGATGCCGACTCGGTTTGCAGAAGCGGTGTTTGGGATGTGACTTCCACTGTCTGGCCCACCTCGCCAAGCTGCATGGCGACATCAATGCGAGCCACGCCCTGCACCTCGACGATCACCTCATCGCGGGTGAGACGCTTGAATCCGGGCTTCTCGATTTCGATCTTGTAGCGCCCGGGGACCAGATTCACGAACTGGTAGTTCCCCGAGGAATCGCTTGCCACGGAGCGCCGCTCCGAAGTGCCAGCGTTGGTAAGCGAAATCGAAGCGGCCGGAACGCTCGCGCCCGAAGCATCGGTCAAGGTGCCCACAACCGATCCGAAGAACGTTTGCCCGATCGCGGTAATCCCAAATGCCCCTATCAGACACATACATAGCGTTGCTCTCATTTAGCCCTCCCTGAAAAGTGTGAACGCACCAACGGAGAATGTGGCCCCTCGAACTCCTTGAAATTGGAACTCATGGAGCATACTCCGATCTAGCTTGTTAGTCAACGGGTTACACAGGGTTACACGGTGAATTTGCTTTAAGAATTAATCACATAGCCCTTGCGTCCTGACCCGGGACGAGAGCAGGATGTGAGATCGCAGCCCAGGGGCAGTTACTTCCCGGATGCCGCGGCGCCGCCCATTAGCTTCCGCATCAGCTCGATGGTCGGCTTCGGCGCCTCAAACTCGGCCTCCTCAAGAGGAGTCCTGCCGAAATTGTCTTTCGCGTTCAAGTCCGCGCCATGATCCGCCAGGTACTGGACCATCTCGTTGGCGCCCGCGCGAACCGCGGAGTGGAGCGCGCTGGGCCGGCCCTTCGGAGCCTGATTCACGTCGAGCCCCAGTTCCACCACCATCCGCACGGCGTCCAACTTGCGGCTCAAGGCCGCCAATTGCACCGCTCCGGCGCCATCCGGCGAAAGAGCCTTCGGGTCCGCTCCCAACGCAATCAGTTCCCTCATCATGGGGACACTACCGGCCTCGGCGGCCGTCAGAAATGGCGTAAGTCCACTCGCGCTTCTGCCTGGGCGCGCCGACCGGGCGTTAAGGTCGGCTCCACGCTTCACCAAATCCCTCACGAGCTCGATCTTGCCCTGCCGGGCGGCCTCGTGCAGCGGCGTGCTGCCGTTCTGATCGCGCGAGTTCACGTCAACGCCGTAATTCAGCATCAACCTCGCGACACTCTCATTGCCGCGCGTGAG
This sequence comes from Bryobacteraceae bacterium, assembly GCA_041484155.1. Classification (GTDB taxonomy): domain Bacteria; phylum Acidobacteriota; class Terriglobia; order Bryobacterales; family Bryobacteraceae; genus Palsa-187. Next base: position 6,843 of record JBGPHB010000050.1, on the reverse strand, counting down.
TGCGATCAGGAACGCGGTGTTGCCATCCTTGCTCTTTGCCTGAGGATCGGCCTTGGCGTCCAGCAGCACCCGTGCGATCTCGGCGTCTCCCCGCTGCGCGGCAAACAGAAGCGCTGTAAAACCGTTTTTCGACGACGCGTTGACATCCGCTCCCCGCTCCATCAGGAGTTGCGCAATCGCGCCGCGCCCCTCCGAGGAAGCCCACATCAGCGGCGTTTGTCCCATGCGAGTCTCCGCCGCGTCGATCTTCGCACCGCGCCCGGCCAGCAACCGCACGAGTTCCAGATTGCCCGCATTCACGGCGGCCAGCAGAGGTGTATCGCCGCTCCAACGTGAGGCGTTCACGTCCGCCCCCGCTCCGAGTAGCATCCCAACAACCGCGGCATTGCCGTTCCCGACTGCCGCGAGCAGCGCCGTCTCCCCGTTCTCATCCGCTTTGTTCGGATTCGCGCCCGCGCCGATCAGGGCCGCGGCAATTTCCGCATCGTCCCTGCTGGCCGCCCAAATCAATGCGGTGGAACCGTCATATCGAGCCGCGTTCACATCCGAGCCCGCGCGAAGCAGGGCCAGAACGGCCTTTTGGTCGCGCTTCTGAACAGCCTCGAAGAGCCTCGTATCGGCTCCCGAAACCAGCAGAGTAGCCGAAAAGAGAGAAAAGAGACGTACAAACACGCTAACCATGATATTACTGATATTGTGTCTGGCGTGTCCTTACGCTTCGTCTGCGTCCCGGTCGCCGCGTTATGTTGGACTGCGGCGAGCCTCCCTGGCCAGACTCCGCTTGAAAGCACCGTCAACGGCTATTGTGTGGCCTGTCACAACGATAAGTTGCGCACCGCGGGACTCTCTTTGTCCGTAGTGAAGTCCTCGCCATCCGACATTCTCGAAAAGGTTTTTCGCAAGCTCCGCTCGGGGGAAATGCCTCCTGCGGGAATGCCCGCGCCCGATGCGGCCACCCGCGCGAGCGTGGTCCATGCGCTCGAGACCGATCTCGACAAAGCCGCGGCCGAACACCCAAGTCCGGGCGCTCCCGGCGTTCACCGCCTGAATCGCGCCGAATACCGGAACGCCGTGCGCGATCTGGTGGGCCTCGATATGGATCACGCCGCGAACCTGCCGCCCGACGATTCCGGCTACGGTTTCGACAATATTGCCGACGTGCTCACGGTGTCGCCGCTGCACATGGAGAAGTATGTGAGCTCGGCACGTCGCCTCGCACGCCTAGCGGTGGGGACGGCCAAGCCCGGCATATCTTCCGAGAAGATCTCTCCGCCTCGTGGCGCCGCCAACGATTCCATTGACGCTCTACCTCCCAGCGAGCGCGGCGGAATTCTGTTCCGCCGTTATTTTCCCTTGGACGCGGAGTACTCGTTTCTCGTGCGTGTCCGCGGGAATCCCGCTCCAGGCTTTCCTCCCGCCAGGCTCGACGTGCGGCTGGACGGCCACCGCGTGAAACTGTTGGACGCCGAAATCGACACCGCGGAAGCCAATCAAGGCACGCGGAACTTCGAACTGCGCCTCAAGCTCCCCGCCGGTGATCACATCGTCGCGGCGGCGTTCCTGACCGAATCCGCAAGAATTGAGGGCGGCGCGCCACGCGGGCCCGCGAATAGCGTGAATGGCCTCGCCATCGACTATGTGACCGTCGGCGGACCCTACCATGCGGCCGGCCCTGGAGACACCCAGAGCCGCCGCCGGATCTTCGTGTGCCGCCCGAAGCCCGGCCAGCCCGAGGAAGTCTGCGCCCGCCAGATCCTAAGCAGTCTCGCAAGGCGAGCTTACCGGCGCCCGGTGAACGCAGCAGACCTCGCTCCGCTGGTGAAGCTCTTTTCAGAGGGACGCACGGACGGCAAGAGTTTCGACTCGGGCATCGAGCTCGCGCTGAGCGCGATCCTCGTCTCGCCCGATTTTCTGTTCCGCGCCGAAAGCACACCGAGCGGCGGCATCGCCAGGATCGACGATCTGGAACTCGCCTCCCGCCTGTCTTTTTTCCTCTGGAGCAGCATCCCGGACGAAGAGCTGCTCCGCGCCGCGGAAGCCGGCAAGCTCCACGACCCGGCCACGCTCGGCGCGCAAATCCGCCGCATGCTGGCCGACCCGAAGTCTCAATCGTTCGAGGAGAACTTCGCAGGCCAGTGGCTCCATCTGAGAAACGTAGCGTCCTGGAAGCCCGATCCTGAAAAATATCCTCAGTTCGACGAAGCTCTCCGCAACGCCTTCGAGCGCGAAAGCGAGTTGTTCTTCGCCAACATCATGCGCGAAGATCGAAGCGTCCTGGAATTCATCGACGCGGACTACACATTCCTGAACGAACGCCTCGCCCGCCACTACGGTGTGCCCGGTGTCCAAGGCAGCTACTTCCGCCGGGTCGCGCTTGAAGGCGAGCAGCGCGGCGGCGTATTGAGCCAGGGTGCGATCCTGCTGGTCACGTCCTACCCGACACGCACATCGCCGGTGCTCCGCGGCAAGTGGATTCTCGAAAACATTCTGGGAACTCCGCCGCCGCCCCCGCCGCCCAACGTTCCTCCGCTGGATGACAGCGCGTCGAACTCGGCCAAGAGCCTGCGCGAGCAGTTAGAAAAACACCGCGCCGATCGAGCCTGCGCATCCTGCCACGCGAGGCTCGATCCTCTGGGCTTCTCGCTCGAACAATACGACGCGATCGGCCGTTTCCGCGCCAAGGAAGGCGGCGCCGAAATCGAAGCGTCCGGCGCCCTGCCCGACGGCACCGCGGTGAATGGCCCGGCAGGACTGAAGAAAGTCGTGCTGGACCGGCGCGACGAATTCGTCGAGTGCCTGGCCGCCAAGATGCTCACCTACGCTCTCGGCCGCGGGCTCGAATCCTACGACCAGCCTACGGTTCGAGCCATCCGCCGCCAGGCGGCAAACCAGGGCTACCGCTTCTCCTCCTTGGTCCTCGCAATCGCGAATAGCGTACCATTTCAAATGAGGGGGACTCCGGTTCCGTGACGCCAGCGTTTCTCACCCAAAAAGCCCTTTCGCGCCGGACCATGTTGCGAGGCATGGGCGCGGCGGTCGCCTTGCCGCTGCTCGATTCCATGGCGCCCGCTCTCAAGTCCGCTCCCGCGCCCATCCAGCGCGTCGCGTTCCTCTACACCGCCAACGGCATCATCATGAAGGACTGGACGCCCGCCACCGAAGCGGGATTCCAGTTCACCCCCACGTTAAAGCCGATCGAACCGTTCCGCGATCGAGTATTGGTCCTGACCGGTCTCGAGCATCACAACGGCGAGTCGCTGGGAGACGGCGCGGGCGACCACGCGCGCGCAGGCGCAACCTGGCTTACCGGTGTCCATCCGAAGAAAACCGAAGGTGCGGACATCCGCAACGCCATCACGGTAGACCAGATTCTCGCGAACGAAATCGGACGCCAGACGGCGCTGCCGTCCCTGGAGCTGGGCCTCGAAGACGTCCGTATCGTGGGTGGATGCGACTCGGGCTACAGTTGCGCTTACAGCAATACGATTTCCTGGAGGTCGCCGACCACTCCGATTCCTTACGAAACCAATCCGCGGGCGGTCTTTGAGCGCCTCTTCGGCGACGGTGAAACCACGGACCCGGCGGCCCGCGCCGTGCGGTCGCGCCAGGACCGCAGCATTCTGGATTTCGTTCTCGCCGATGCGAGCCGCATCTCTACCAAGCTGGGCGCGGCCGACCGCCGCAAGATGAGCGAGTACCTCGACTCCGTGCGTGAGATCGAACGCCGCATCCAACAGGCCGAATCGAAGAACGCGGCCGCGGCATCTTTGCCCGCGCTCGACCGTCCTGACGGGATCCCGCCCACGTTTGAAGAACACATCCAGTTGATGTTCGACCTGATGACCGTGGCCTTCCAAGCCGATCTTACTCGCGTCGTCACGTTCATGTACAGCCGCGAGGGCGGTAATCGGACGTACCGCTCCATTGGGGTCCCCGACGCGCACCACGGCCTCTCCCATCATCAAAACGATCCCGGCAAGATGGCGCGGCTGCAATTGATCGATCGTCATCACATCGAAATGCTCGGCTATTTCCTCGGCAAAATGCAGGCAGCCAAGGACGGCGACGGAACGCTGCTCGACCATTCCAGGCTGGTGTACGGATCCAGCTTGAGCGATTCCAATCGCCACCTGCACGACAACCTGCCTGTATTACTGATGGGCGGCGCAAATGGAGGCCGGCATATTCGCTACGCCAAGGGCACTCCCATGACGAACCTGTACCTGACCATGCTGGACGGCCTGGGCGTGCACCCGGAAAAGATCGGCGACAGCAGCGGTGCGCTCGAACATCTGACCGATCTCTGATTCGCTCCGTGAGGGTGACGAGGCGTGAAAAATTCGTTCAGCCCGCTCCCTCACGGTCGCGGTTCGGTATCGGCACTCTGCGCAATCCGCTACTTACCGAACCGCGACCGTTAGGGAGCGGGCTTTCACAGCTCGGTTATGGAGCGGTTTGAACGAATTGGCTGCTAGACTCAAGAATCATGAAACTGACGCATCACATAGTTCCTGTGCTTTTCGGTGTGATCGCTCTCGCCCAGACACCATGCGAGCCCGGCGCCGCCCCTCTCCAGCCGCGGCCTCTCGAGCCCGGCGCGAAAGTCATCGCGCTATGGCCCACCGGATCGCCCATGCTTCGAGGCTGCGGCGAACAGGAAGTGTTCACGCCGACCAAAGGCGAGCCCGAGCGCGTTCAGAAGGTCGTCAACATTCACAACCCTTCGATCGAGCTGCACCTCGCTCCCAAACCGAACGGCCTCGCGATGATCGTGGCGGCGGGCGGTGGAAACACGGAGGTGAACGTCGGCACGGAAGGCACCGACATTGCGAAATGGTTGAACGAGCTGGGTGTGTCGGCTTTCATCCTGCGCTACCGCCTGCGTCCTTACGGCTCGGCGACCGACGCTCTCTCCGACACGCAGCGTTCGATCCGGATGGTTCGCGCGCACGCCAGGGAATGGGGCGTCGATCCCGCGCGTATCGCCATCATGGGCTTTTCCGCGGGCGGCGAACAGGCGGCTCGCGTCGCGCTGAACTTCGACGCAGGCAACCCGCAAGCCGCCGATCCCGTGGAGCGCGAGAGCAGCCGTCCCGACGCTGCCGTTCTGGTTTACGCGGGCTGGGGCAAGCTCGATGCGAGCCAGGTTCCCAAGAACGCTCCGCCGGCGTTCCTCACTTCCGCCGGAATCGATGATGCCTTCCACGCCCGCGAAACCGTCGAATTCTACAACGCTCTGTTCAACGCCAACATCCCCGTCGAACTCCACATCTACGGCCACGGCGGACACGCCAACGGCATCAAGCCGCGCAACGGGATTCCGTTCGGAACCTGGCACGATCGCTTTGTCGAATGGATCACGGACCTGGGCATGATGAAACCGGCGCCATAATAGTCCGATCATGGCGCAAGCTCACGTAGCCCCGGCGACAACCAGACTCGAAGCCGCACTCCCGAGAGCCGCCCTCATCCTGCTGGTGGCCCTTCTCCTGGGAGAAACCACCATCAACTACATCGACCGGCAAGTGGTTTCCGTGCTTGCCCCCACGCTCCGCGCCGAGTTTCATCTCTCGAACGGCCAATACGCCGCCATCGTCAACGCTTTTCTCGCGACCTACGCCGTAGCCTACGCGTTCGCCGGATGGGCTCTGGACCGGCTCGGCTTCGGACGAGGACTCACGTTGTCGGTGATCTGGTGGTCCGCCGCAAACATGCTCACGGGTCTTGCCAGAGGCGCTCTGAGCCTCGGGTTCTTCCGCGGCGTTCTGGCGATCGGAGAAGCGGGCGCCTGGCCTGCCTTCGCCAAAGCCGTCGCGATGTGGGTTCCCAAGGAAGCTCGCACGCTCGCCATCGGCGTGTGCAACAGCGGATCGAGCCTCGGCTCGGTGGTCGCGCCGCCGCTGGTGGCTTGGCTGACCCTTCGCTGGGGATGGCGCACCGCGTTTGTCTCCACCGGTCTTCTTGGATTCGTCTGGGTAGCCGCGTTTTTGTGGTTTCGCGCAACGCATCCAGCCATGGAAGAGACCGGCCCCAAGGCCTCCGGCGTGCGGTGGACCAAACTGCTCGCCTACCGCCAGACTTGGGCCGTCTTCTTCTGCCGGTTCTTCGCGGACCCTCTGTGGTACTTCTTCGTTTTCTGGATTCCGGAATTCCTGGCGCGCGAACGGGGCCTGGACCTGGCCGGGATCGGCGCCGTGGCGTGGATCCCGTTCCTCGCCGCCGGCATCGGCAACTTTACCGGCGGCTACATCACGTTACTTCTCCAACGCGCTGGATGGACTGTGAACCGCACGCGCAAGACGCTCATGGTTGTAGCCACCGTCCTCTCGCCCGTGGGAATCCTGGCCGTCTACGCGCATTCGCTGTTCTGGACCATCGCCCTGATTTCGGTGTCCGTGTTCTTCTGGATCTTCTGGTCGATCGCCGTGCACAGTTTGGCGGGCGACTACTTCCCTCCGAAGGCCGTTGCCTCGGTGTACGGCATCGCGGGAAGCGGTTCCACCATCGGTTCCGCGATCAGCACCTGGGCGGTGGGCGCGGTACTCGACCGGACGCACAACTATTCTCTGGTTCTCACCGGCCTCAGCGTGCTGATGCCCGTGGCCATGATCGTGGGCTTCACCTTGATGCGCCGGGTAGAACCGGTAACCGGATTGGAGGACTGAGTGATCCTGACGATCTTTCTCGCCGTCGCGGCTGCCGCGGACTTCCCCGAAGCGGAGATCGCGAGCTCCCAGATCCGCGCTCGCGTCTACCTTCCCGACGCTTCCTCCGGATATTACCGCGCCACCCGTTTCGATTGGTCCGGCGCCGTCTCGAGCCTCAAGTGGAACGGGCACGAAT
>JBGPHB010000049.1:0-11167 GCA_041484155.1 Bryobacteraceae bacterium | reverse complement strand
GGCGGCGCAGAGTCGATGAGCATGGTGCCGATGGCCGGCAACAAGTTCGCTCCGAACCCGTGGATGGTGGATCACCTTCCACAGATTTACATCGGGATGGGGTTGACGGCGGAAGAGGTTTATCGGAAATACGGCATTTCCCGTGAGGAGCAAGACCAGTTCTCCTATCGCAGCCACACGAACGCGCTCGACGCGCAGGCGTCCGGGAAATTCGACGAGGAAATGGTTCCGCTGGATGTGGAAGCGACTACGCCTGAAGGCACGCGCAAATCCGTTTTCAAGAAAGACGAAGGGCCGCGAGCGGACACCTCGCTCGAAGCGCTAGCCAAGCTGAAGCCCGTGTTTCATGCCACGGGAACGGTTACAGCCGGAAACTCGTCGCAGACCAGCGACGGGGCGGCTGCCGGGATCGTGATGTCGGAGAAAAAGGCCCGCGAGCTGGGTCTGAAGCCGGTGGCGCGATTTGTCAGCTTCGCCGTGGGCGGCGTACCGCCCGAGATCATGGGCATCGGCCCGGTAGTGGCCATTCCAAAGGCGCTAAAGCTGGCGGGACTGAAGCTCGACGATATCGGACTGGTGGAGTTGAACGAGGCGTTCGCGGTCCAGGCGCTAGCGGTTGTGCGAGAAGCAGGATTGAATATCGACACCGTGAATGTGAACGGAGGCGCGATCGCGCTGGGGCATCCGCTGGGCTGCACCGGCGCCAAGCTAACGGCGACCATTTTGCGCGAGATGGCGCGCCGCAATGTCCGCTACGGCATGGTGACGATGTGCATCGGAGGCGGCCAGGGCGCAGCGGGGATCTTCGAAAGGCTGAATTAACCTATGGCAAGCACCCTGGTTGCAATCCCGAAAACCAAAGGCGGCGCGTTTCTGCTGGAGAACCGCGCGCCCGAAGAAATCTTCACGCCCGAGGACTTTACATCGGAGCATCACGCGATCGCGAAGACGACCGAAGAGTTCTTTACCAAAGAGGTCGCGCCGCATCTCGAGGAAATCCTGCACCAGCAGCACGCCGTCGCTGTGAAGCTTCTCAAGAAGTCGGCCGAACTGGGGCTCACTTCCGTTTTCATTCCGGAGAAATTCGGCGGTATGGAGATGGACCTGACCTCGATGATGGTGGTGGCCGAGGGTGTCGCGCGCGACGGGTCCTATTCGGCCTGGCACGGTGCGCAAGTCGGTATCGGAGCGCTGCCGTTGTTGCTGTTCGGCACCGAGGAGCAGAAGACCAGGTACCTTCCCAAGCTGGCCTCGGCCGAGATGATCGCGGCGTATTGTTTGAGTGAGCCCCAGGCGGGTTCCGACGCGCTGGCCGCGCGGACGCGTGCCGATCTTGCGCCCGATGGAAAACACTACATTCTCAACGGGCAGAAAATGTGGATCACCAACGGAGGTTTCGCGGATCTGTACACGGTGTTCGCCAAAGTCGGCGGGGAAAAGTTCACGGCGTTCCTGGTCGAGCGCGCCTGGCCCGGCGTCTCGACAGGCGCGGAAGAACAAAAGATGGGGATCAAGGGAAGCTCCACCACCGCGGTGTTTTTCGACAACGTGAAGGTGCCGGTGGAAAACGTGCTTGGCGAAATCGGGCGTGGGCACATCATCGCTTTCAACATTCTCAATATCGGCCGGCTGAAGCTGGGAGCCTTCGCGCACGGCGGATGCCGGGACACCCTTGCGACCTCAATTCGATACGCCAAAGAACGGAAAGCGTTCGGCAAGTCCATCTCCGAGTTCGGAATGATCCAGCATAAACTGGCCGAAATGGCGATCCGGATGTACGCGAACGAAACCATGACCTATCGCGTCGTGGGCGAAATCGAAGCGCAGCTCCAAGGGTTCTCATGGGCAGCCCCTGAGGCCGGCAACACCATGCTCAAGGCAGTTGAGGAGTTTGCCACGGAGTGCTCCTTCATCAAGGTATTCGCCTCAGAGGCGCTGGACTACGTGGTGGATGAAGCCGTCCAGATCCACGGCGGCTACGGTTTTCACCAGGACTATGCGGTTGAACATGCTTATCGCGACTCGCGCATCAACCGGATTTTCGAGGGCACCAACGAGATCAACCGGCTGCTCGCCACCGGGATGATGCTCAAGCGTGCGCAGAAGGGCGCGCTGCCCCTGGTGGAGGCGGTGAAAAAACTCCAGGCGGAAATCCTCGGCGGTCCGTCCATGGGCGCGATCGACATGGTGGCTAACGCCAAGAAGGTGGGCTTGCTCACGCTCGGCGTGGCGTATCAGAAGTACTTGGGGGCGATCGAGGAGCAGCAGGAAGTGGTGGCCGGCATCACCGATATCCTGATGAACGCCTACGCGATGGAATCCGTGACGCTGCGTGCCCGGAAGATCGTTGCCAGCGGGCGCAATGCTGAGAACGCCTCGGAAATGGCGGCGGTATTCAGCGCCGAGGCCATGGACACGATCGACGCGGCCGCGCGCGCCGTGCTTACAGCCTGCTCGGAAGACGACGCACTTCGGACCAACCTCGCGGTACTGAAGCGCTTCACCAAATACGAGCCGGTGAACACGATCGGATTGCGGCGCAAGATCGCGGCGCGCTTGATTCAGGCGGAGAAATACGTCGTCTAGCAGGCCCAGAATTGTGGTTCTGGTCGGACTTCCCGGATCTGGGAAGTCGACCTACGTGCAGAAGCTCGGGGGCACTGCGCTCTCAAGCGATGAAATCCGGCGCATGCTCTCGGACGATCCAGACAACCAGACCATCCACCACCGCGTGTTCGCCGTGCTTCGGAGTCTGCTGAAGCAGCGGCTGGAGTTGAAGCGACCGGTCACTTACATTGACGCGACGAACCTCACCCGTCGCGAGCGGCGTCCGTACATCAAACTGGCCGAGCTTTACGATTGCGACATCGAGGCCGTCTTCTTCGACGTGCCGGTGGAGGAGTGCCAGCGCCGGAATCGTGCGCGGGATCGCGTGGTGCCGGATGACGTGATCGCGAAGATGGCAGAACGCTTAGAGCCGCCGTCCACTGAAGAGGGGCTCACGCGTGCGTGGCGCAGGCGCTCGCCTGCGAGGCACTAGACCACCTCCAGTCTTCGACGCGAGCCACCAACCCAGCCTTTACCGGGTTCTGCTCAATATACGCCTTGATCCGGTCAAATTCCCGTCCCGTTCGCACCCAATGGTCGTAAGATTCCGCTTGCCAAAACCGCTGACCCTCACGTTTGAGAATTCGATTCGCGCCGCGGGCACTCGAGCTTTTGACAGCTCGTGTCACTTCACTGAGGGGTTGCAAGGGTTGGATCAGGATGTGGACGTGGTTGGTCATGAGGACCCAAGCGTGTAAATCGTAGAGCCCCCATTCCCGCTCGCCGACGAGAAGAACGTCTGTGACACATTGAGCGACGCGTCGGTCGTTGAGCCACATCGGGCCGACCGTGGTACGATCCATTTCGTGATCGATAGCGGCGAAGCGTTCGCCTTCGGTCATTCCGGCGACTCGGACGAACGTCGGAACCGATCCTGCCAGGCGCCAGGTTACGAAGATTGGCACGCCGTCGGGCAGCCAGTGTGGGAGGCGTCTGCGGTAGAAGCTCATTACTCAAGGAGTGGGCTTGAGGGACTCGGATTCTCATGCAGGCCAGGGCCTGCGTTACGATAGCCACATGCGACTTCTGCTCACTGCTATCCTCGCGCTTCCGCTTTCCGCCGCCACTGTCGATGGCGTGAAACTTCATTGGTCTAGTGCCGGCAAGGGCAAGCAGACCGTGATTTTGGTCCACGGCTGGACCTGTGACGAAACCTCATGGAAAATGCAGGTGCCGGCGCTAGCGGAAAAATATCGCGTCGTGACCCTGGACTTGCCGGGGCACGGCCAGAGCGGCTCGCCCAAGGACGGGAAGTTCTCGATGGATCTGTTTGCCCGCGCCGTCGAGGCGGTCCGCGTGGAGGCGAAGGCCGACAAGGTCGTGCTCGTCGGACATAGCATGGGTACGCCCGTCATTCGCCAGTATGCGCGGCTTTATCCGCAACACGTGGCGGGACTGGTGCTGGTCGATGGGCTGGTGAAGATCAATCCAGGTGGACCGGCGCCCCAGCCCGCGCAGATGTCCGGGCCGGATGGGCTGAAAGCTCGCGAAGCCATGATCAAAAGCATGTTTGGTCCCTCGACCGTGCCAGCCGAACAGGAGCATATTCTAAAGATGATGCTGGCGCCGCCCGAGTCGACGGCCACCGGCGCGATGCTCGCGACATTCGACGCCTCGAACTGGAAAGACGATGTGATGACCATGCCGGTGCTGGGAATCTATGCCGAGAAATCCCGCCTGGGCGATCGGGAGTACTCAAGAAAGATTTTTCCCAAATTCGAGTACGTCGAGGTTCCGGGCACCGGTCATTTCGTCATGATCGACAAGCCGGAAGAATTCAACCGTTTGCTGATCGCTTTCCTGGAAAAGGTGAAATAGCTGAAACGGGAAGTGGGTAGTGGGTAGTGCGTGCGGTTGTGCACTCATCCCCACTCCCTACTCCCCACTCCCCACTACCCAAAAATGATTCGCATCGCCAACGGGCAGGGCTTCTGGGGCGACTCTCTCGAAGCGCCTGTCGAGCAAGTGCGGCGTGGCCCAATCGACTACCTGACGCTCGACTACCTGGCCGAGGTCACGATGTCGATCCTTCAGAAACAACGGTCGAGGGATCCCAAAGCCGGCTACGCGCGCGACTTCGTGGACATGATCGCGCGTGTCCTCCCGGATTTGGTGCAGCGGCGCATTCGGGTCATCGCCAACGCCGGAGGCGTTAATCCGGGGGCCTGCCGCGATGCGGTACTGGAAGTCGCAAAGCGGCAGGGTATCGAGATCAAGGTCGCGACGGTGGCGGGCGACGACATCATGGGCCGCCTGAACGAGTTCGATCTGAAGAATATGGACACGGGCGAGTCCCTTTCCACCATCCGTGAGCGTGTCCAGAGCGCGAATGTTTACTTGGGGGCGTTTCCAGTTGCAAATGCGCTTGCACGCGGCGCACAGATCGTCATCACCGGGCGCGTGACGGACACCGGACTCGCGCTGGCGCCCATGGTCCACGAGTTCAACTGGAAGGCGGACGACTGGGACAAGCTCGCCGCGGGAACCATCGCCGGCCACACCATCGAATGTGGCGCGCAGTGCACTGGCGGGAATTGCCAAGTGGATTGGGAGACGATTCCGAACATGGCCGATGTTGGCTACCCTATTATCGAAGCCGAGCCCGACGGGACCTTCACCATCACCAAGCATGCCGGAACGGGCGGCCGCGTCAGTGTCGCTTCCGTGAAGGAACAGCTTCTCTACGAGATGGGCGATCCTCACCAATACATCACGCCGGACTGCGTCGCCGATTTCACTACCATTCACCTCGAGCAGGCGGGCCCGGACCGCGTGCGATTCACCGGGATTCACGGCCGTCTGGCGACCGATTTCTACAAGGTGTCGATCAGTTATGCGGCGGGATTCAAGGCCATCGGTACGATGGTATATGCCTGGCCCGATGCGTACAAGAAGGCGCGAGCCGCGGACCAGATTCTGCGGCAAAGGCTGGACCGGCTCGGGCTGAAGTTCGACGCCATCCGAAGCGAATTTCTCGGCGCGAACGCGTGTCATGGGATTCCGGCGGCCGAACCCGTGGGAGAGTTGACCGAAGTGGCGCTGCGCTTCGGAGTGCGTTCGCACGACCGCGCTGCCGTGGAACGCTTCACCCGGGAGATAGCACCACTGGCACTGAACGGTCCTCCGGTGGTATCGGGTCTGGGCAGTGGCCGCCCCAGAGTGGAGGAGATCGTGGCGTATTGGCCGGCGCTGATTCCCAAACGCGAAGTGACGCCGGAGGTGACCGTATGGCCAAACGAAAGCTGATCGAGCTGGCGCACGCGCGGTCGGGCGACAAGGGCGACACGGCTAATGTCGGAATCATCGCGCGCAAGCCAGAGTACTATCCGATCCTGGTCAAACAAGTCACCGCCGAGCGGGTGAAGGAACATTTCAAGGGAGTTTGCCTGGGCAAGGTGGAACGATTCGAATTGCCCAACTTGGAAGCTCTCAACTTTCTGCTGCACGAGAGCCTGGACGGCGGGGGAACGCTCGCGCTGAAAACGGACCCGCAGGGTAAGACCTACAGCACCGCACTCCTGCGAATGGAAATCGATGATTCTCTATAGCGTCACGGACGGCGTCGCGCGCATCACGCTGAATCGTCCGGACAAGCGCAACGCACTCACGGCGGAGCTGGTCGCGGCGTTACGCGATTCGCTGGATCGCTCGGCGCGGGACCAGAACGTGCGCGTTGTGGTGCTCGGCGGAGAGGGGCGGGATTTCTGTTCAGGCGCCGACCTGAGTGAATTGGACCGCGCCGCCGAGGCTGGGGTCCTCGATCATATCGAGGCCGCGCGCGATTTGGCGGACGTGTTCCTCAATATGCGCCGGCATCCCCGGCCGATCGTGGCGGCGGTGCGCGGAAGGGCGCTCGCGGGCGGTTGCGGCCTGGCAACGGCGTGCGATTTGGTCCTTGCTAGCGAATCCGCTCAGTTCGGGTATCCGGAGGTCAAGATCGGATTTGTTCCGGCGATTGTGATGGCCATGCTGCGCCGGTCCGTCAGCGAGAAACGCGCCTTCGAGTTGATCACTAGCGGAGAGATCATCTCCGCCCCCGAAGCGCTCAACATCGGCATGATAAACCGGGTCTACCCGGCCGAGGATTTCGAGAACGGTGTAACCGCCTACGTGGCAGCGCTCGCGTCGAAATCGGCCTCGGCTGTGAGTCTCGGTAAGAATCTGCTGTATCAGATGGACGGCATGAGTTTCGAGGCCGCGCTGGAAGCGGGAGTACAAGTGAACGCGCTGGCGCGCATGACGGAAGACGCAAAACGCGGCATCGCGCGATTCGTCAAGAAGAAGAGTTGACGCCTACAATAACCCAGTTGCGGCGAATCTGCCTGGCGCTTCCCGGCGCCACCGAAGTCGAGACCTGGGGTCACCCGACATTTAGAGTCAGCGACAAGACTTTCTGTGTTTTCGAGGAGTATAAGGGCGAGCCATCCATCGTCGTCAAGGTGGGCAAAGCGGCGCTGGGAATCTTCCTCGAAGATCCACGGTTTTATCAGTCGCCTTACATCGGGAAGCACGGCTGGGTCTCGCTCCGCGCGCGAGGGCGGCTAAATTGGCAAGAGGTCGGAGAATTGGTTAAGGGCAGTTACGCCCTGGTGGCTCCGCCGCGAGTATCCTTGAAGAATGGTGACTCGAAGAGTTCTAATCGGAAGCGCAAGCGCCCTTCTCGCTCAAGCCCTGGTGTCAAAGGCGCAGACCCCCGGCGGTAGGAAAGTCGTGTTCGAGCACGATCTGCCGGACGTGAGTACGAAGGGCTGGTCGGTGACCGTCGTCGAAGTCTCGTATCCGCCCGGCGAGAGTTCAGCCGCGCACCGGCATCCGGGCATCACGATCGCCTACGTCCTGGAAGGCGAGATCCGGTCTAAAGTGGGCGATGAACCCGAAAAGACCTACGCGACCGGACAGATGTTTCTGGAGACTCCGAATCAAATCCACGCCGTCTCGGGCAATGCGAGCGCGACCAAGCCGGCGAGACTCCTGGCGGTGCTGCTTGCCGAAAAGGGAAAGCAACTCACGACACCTGCCTAGAAGCGAAGCCATGGAACCCAGACTGGATGCCTACAAGCACGCCCCCGGTGCGCGGACCGCGATGTGGGGCTTGGAGAAGTACGTCAAGGAGTCCGGCCTCGAGACGCCCCTGCTGGAGCTGGTGCGGTTGCGAGCGTCTCAGATGAACGGATGCGGGTTTTGCCTCGACATGCACTCCAAGGACGCGCGGGCGGCGGGCGAGAGCGAGCAGCGCCTCTACACGCTGAGCGCGTGGCGCGAAACCCCGTTCTTCACGGACCGCGAACGTGCGGCGCTCGAGTGGACGGAGGCGGTCACCGAGGTCGCGCACTCTCACGTGGCGGACGATGTCTTTGCGCGCGCACGCGAGCACTTCACCGAGGCGGAGCTGGTGAACCTGACGATGGCGATCGTGGCCATCAACGGGTGGAATCGGATCGCGATATCGTTCCGAATGGTCCCTGGGGCTTACGAACCTAAGAAAACCAAGTAGGGCGACCGACTGAACCCCGCCCTAAGTCGACTGGCAGGCGAAACCGCCTGCCCCACGCCTTCGCAAAACATAGAGTGGCAAGGTGGGGCAGACGGTTTCGTCTGCCGTGTCGGGGTTCTGTTCTAACGAGGTTCGCATTCCGCGAGCTTGCGCCGCAGAAAACGCCGCTCGGGCTCCGAGCACCGGCATTGCAAGGCGGCGCGAAAGCAGCCCGCGGCTTCAGCGCGCTGCTCCAGCTCCAGAAGCAGGTGGCCGCGCACGGCGAGAAGTAAGTAGTAACCGCGCAACTTCGGATCCGTCGCCAGCGGCTCAATCGCCAACAGCGCTTCCGCCGGACCCCGTACCTTCGCAACCGCCACGGCCCGGTTCAGCGCCACGACGGGAGACCCGTTCATGGCCAGCAGTTGGTCGTATAGATCGAGTACCGTCGGCCAATCGACGGCGCCGCGCGCGTGCGTGGCGGCAATCGCCGCCTGCACGTGATACTCGGAAACTTCATCGCCGGCAATGGACCGGTCGAAATGCCGGAAACCCAGGGCGATCAGTCTCTGGTCCCAACGGCTTCGATCCTGATCTTCGAGAAGGATCAGGTCTCCCGCATCGTCCGTACGCGCGGGCAACCTCGCGGCCTGGAGTGCCATCACCGCGACCAACGCATGCACCCTCGGCACCGCTATGGAGGAAGACGCAAGCAGGCGCCCGAGACGCAGAGCTTCCAGACACAGGTCCTGCCGGATCAGCTCCTCCCCTTCGTGCGCTGCGTAGCCTTCGTTGAACTGGAAATAGATCACCTCCATCACGGCGCCGAGACGCTGCTGCAACTCCGGTCCAAGAGGCATATCCAGCGCCAGATGATGGCTGCGGATCTGGCGTTTGGCACGTACCAGGCGCTGAGCGATCGCTTCGTCGTCCGCTAGAAAAGCGCGGGCGATCTCCCGTACGCTGAAGCCGCTGACGGTCTTTAGACTCAGGGCCACCCTGGCATCGAGTGAAATCTCCGGGTGGCAACACATGAAAATCATCCGGAGCTCATCGTCGCGAAGTTGCTCTTCAAAATCCGGATCGCCCGGCGCCAGCGCGGTTGACCGCGTCAGCTCGGCTACGACGGCATCCCGCTTCTGGCCGGCAACCTGGTTGCGACGCACCCCATCAATCGCGGAATTGTGGGCCACCCTAAAGAGCCATGCGGCGGCGTTCTCCGGCATGCCCTGATAGGGCCACGTTTGGAGCGCGCGCAGCATGGCTTCCTGCACCGCTTCTTCCGCCGTATCCAGATGCTCTGGACCGAGAAGCCGGGTCAGGTGCGCGGTGATGCGGCCCGACTGATGCCGGAACAGATGTTCCAGCAGAGCTCCGGTCTCGGCGGCGGCACTCACGTTCCGTGGAGATGGCGTACTTCGATCGTGCCTCCGAACTTGAGGTGGGGATGGTCAAGGGAGCGCTCGACCGCCTCGTCGTAGTTCGCCGCCTCGATGGTGTAAAAGCCGCCCAGGATTTCCTTGGTCTCGCTATACGGCCCATCCGTGGCGCGGGGCTTACCGTCGTGTGGACGAACCACCCGGCCCGGTTCCTCCGCCAGCCGCTTGCCATTCATCACGAAGGGCTTCTTGGACCAGGCGGAGTACTTTTCAATCGCCTTCTGCATCTCCTCCGGGCTCATCTTCTGCCAGCCCGATGGATCTTCGTAGAGCAAGAGCATGTATTGAGACATCGTTTTCTCCTATCGTACCCGAGTGTGCTTCTCCTACTGCGACTCAATGACGGTTGAGCCTCTCGAAAATCGACAGGACTAGATCAATTGCAGGCCGGGGCCTGCGTTACGGTAACGCAGGCCCTGGCCTGCATTCTTCAACAGCGGCCACACGATGCACCCGATCAGACCGATGCCTTGCGCCAGCCGCGTCCAGGTGGCCTCCCGGCCGCCGTCGTAAATGAGATCGATCGTGCAGACGCCGTCGCAGCGGGGCTCAATCACGACCAAACCGACAGCATCGGAGTGAACGCGCGACGGGATACCGTTCGCCGACGCGCGCCAGCCGGGTGCGTAGCTTGTCTGCACCGAGACGCGCTGCTCCGGAGTCAGCCGGGCGGAGATTTGGATTTGATGCGAATTCAGCCACCGCATTTCCGCGAAAGGCAGAGTGGGATCATCCAGAGCCGCCACGAAGGGACGCAGCGAGTCGACATCGAGGCCGTTCACTGGGGCATGGCGGACTTCCTGATCCGGCAGGATGACATGCGCGAGCGACCACGACCGGCGGGGTACTTCGTATACCACGTTGTCGCCCTCGCGCCAGAGTACAGGCAGAAGCCCCTCGAATTTTTGCGGGTTCGCAAAGGGCTTGTAGAACTCCGAGCTGCGCGGGCCGCTAATTCCGATGGCGGCGACTCCGTACGCCTTCAGCCACAGCTCGGAGATTTCGGCGGCGCGATTCCCGGCATTCATGTCCGAGTAGATCGTGACAAACGCAATGGCCTGCTCAAACGACGGGATGCTTTGTCCACAGCAACCGACCATTTGCGGCGTATCGACGAAAGTGTTCATCCAAATGGACACGCTGCCCGGTGCGAAGACGCGCTGGCCCGCCATGTGTTCCTCAAACCATTTGGCCATCCGGTATTCGATCGTGCTGGTGATTTCAATCGGACCCGTTCTGGCGTAGGCGTAGCGGTGATATGTGCTCAGTTGAACTACACAAAGTAAAGCCAGCACTGCGATCCCCACTCTATTCAAACGCAGCGGCCAGAGAACCGCTGCGATCAGAGCCATTTCCATTTCCAGATGAAACCGCACCGGCTGCGGCAACAGAGCCACGTCACCCCAGAGCTTTCCAAGCACAACGCAAGCGCTGCAAACGAAAAAATACAAGAAGAACCGAAGATTCCGATCTGTCCGCGCACGTTCAAAGACGACGTGGAGCGCCGCCAGAAACACCAGCACGGCGCCCAGAGCAATCAGATGAAATTTGCCGAAATGCGTACCGTCCGAAGCCTGCGCATTTCCAGGGATGCTCAGCACGATGGACGGTGGCAACCAGCGACAAACCAGCAAGTAGGCCAGAATCG
>JBGPHB010000048.1:0-11191 GCA_041484155.1 Bryobacteraceae bacterium | reverse complement strand
ATGATGCCTTGCAGGGACGGCATCGAGACACTGCGGGAGATCCGCCGGTTCGATAAGGACCTTCCCATCATCATGCTTTCCGGTGTGTCCTCCCCCACCACGATCGTGGAGGCGATGAAGTGCGGCGCCAGCGACTATTTGACGAAGCCCATCGACAACGACCAACTGGTGGAAACGATCCAGCGGACGCTTGGATCGCGCGCCCTGGTCCACGCACCCGGGAAAGAAGTGGTGCTGCCCCGCCCCTCGCAAAAGCAATTCGCGGGCGGGCCCTCCTGGATGAACAGGATGGAGACCCTGCTGCGACAGATCGGCGCATCGGACGCTCCGGTCTTGCTGACTGGGGAGACGGGGGCGGGCAAGGAAGTTCTTGCGCGAATGTTGCACGCCAGCTCGCCGCGCGCCACGCGCCGGTTCTTGAAAGTCAACTGCGCCGCGCTGCCTTCCGAGTTGGTGGAGAGCGAGTTATTCGGCTACGAACGGGGGGCCTTTACGGGAGCGATCAAGAGCAAACCCGGCAAGTTTGACATGGCGGATGGAGGAACCATCCTGCTGGATGAGATCGGGGACATGGATTTTCGGTTGCAGGCAAAACTTCTACAGGTCCTTCAAGATCAGGAATTCGAGCGGCTGGGCGGTAGCGGAACGATTCGCGTGGATGTCCGGGTGATGGCGGCGACGCATTCCGATCTGGAAAAAGCGATTCGTGACGGACGCTTTCGCGAGGACCTCTACTACCGCTTGAACGTGATCAACATCGTTGTGCCGGCCCTGCGGGACCGGCTCGACGAGATCCCGCCCCTGGCGGATCACTTCCTAAATAAATTCGCCGGCCCCGGCGTGACCACGCCGCAGATTACCCCGGCCCTTAACCAGGCGCTGCTCAGCTATCATTGGCCGGGGAACGTGCGTGAGCTTGAGAACTTCATGCGAAAATACCTGGTCCTTCAGGATCCGGCGGCGGCGGCCGAAGAGCTTCGCCTCAAGTCCCGCCCAAGTCCTCGCTTACAGGCCGTCACGCCCCCCCCGCCCGCGGGCATCGACTCGGCTCCGAGTGGGCCGGTGACGTCAACTTTGGAAAAAGTCACGGAGACGCAGAAGCGTGCGGAAGCCGAAGCGATTTTAGCAGCTCTAAACCGCACCAGATGGAACCGCAAGCAGGCTGCTGCGCTGCTCCACATCGACTACAAGGCTCTGCTCTACAAGATGAAGAAGCTCGAAATCGACCGCAACCCCCTGGATAGCGCCGTCGTCTGAGGAGCAGGCCCGGCCAACGGTTGGGAAATCTTGAATTAAAGCAGCAAGTCTGCAGGATTGGTATCCAGTCCCGAACTTTAGGAATTTGGGCAAAGACACGCAAAATGGAGCTATGCCAAGCACCACCTCTTCTCAGTGGGTTTCCCCCCAGCGCGTAAGCGGGTCTGGGCACTGGCAGTCCAGATGCACTAGTTAGTAGACGGCTATGCTGGTGGAAACGAGGCTCGTTCGCGGATGAAAACCTTCGCGGTAGCACTTCTGGGGTTCTTGTTGGCGACGCATGTCGCGTTTGGAGCAAAGGTCTCGGTTGACGCGGCGACGCTGTCGCCCGGGAGCGGCGGAATCATCGCCGTTTCCCTAACAGCTCAGGGCGACCGGGTGAGCGGTCTACAGTTTGATATGGCTTACGACGACTCCGCGTTGAGCATCAATGCCGTCGCCGGGACGGCAACGCGATCCGCAGGGAAAAACGTCTATTATGCGGACCTCTCTCCGACTACGCATCGCGTGTTACTGGTCGGCCTGAACCGAAACTTGTTCAACGATGGTCCTGTCTTTACTCTGTTTACCAACGTTAGCGCGAATGCGCCACCGGGCGCCTATGCCGTTACTGTCACCAACGTTGAGGGCGTAGATCCCGACGGTAACCCCGTCCCGCTATCGGATGCAACGGGAGTAGTTACCGTTGCCGGACACATTGGAGATATCAGTCCGGTCCAAAGCGGCGGAATCTTGAATGCGGCGAGTTTGCTGCCAGGCGCAGTTTCGCCTGGCGAGCTCATCGCTGTGATCGGTTCGACGATTGGGCCGGCGACTCCCGCGTTCTTACAAGTGGTGGGGGGGAACACAGTCAGCACGGTACTTGCGAACACACAGGTCAAATTTGACGGGCTTGCGGCACCCTTGATCTACGCGGGGCTCAACCAGGTAAACGCGATCGTGCCGTATGAACTCTCTGGCCAGACGACCAATCTGACGATTGTACAGAGCGGCAAACTGACCAGTCCAATCGCGCTACCGGTAGCGGCCGCTACGCCTGCGATCTTCACCCAAAACTCCAGCGGCACCGGGCAAGCCGCGGCGCTCAATCAGGATGGGTCGCTGAACACTCCGCTGAGTGTGGCGCCGGCGGGTTCCATCATCGCCGTGTATCTCACCGGGGCAGGCCAGGCGAATCCGTTGCAAGTGACTGGACGCATTAACGGCGCCTCCGACATCGGGAGTACGCTGCTGGAGGTGAAGGCGACCATCGCCGGGCTTCCCGCGGAGATCAAATATGCGGGGCCGGCGCCGGGTTTGGTAGCCGGCGCCACGCAGGTGAACCTGCGCATCCCCGCGGGCGTTGCTCCGTCCTTGGCGGCTCCCATCTCGATCCAGATCGGCAGCGCATTCACGCAGAGTGATGTGGTTGTTTCGGTCGGGTTTGGCGCGCCGTAAACCAAAGGGCTAACAAGGTGGTTTCCGTCACCAGATATGTACCCGGTCCTTCGGCCCGAGGTACAGCTTCTGCGGGGGATGGGCCGAGAAAGCATCGTACCAAGCGTCCACGTTCCGCGCGGTGTCGCCGCGGTACTGGTCGGGAGCATGGCCGTCGGTGGCAATCCGTCTGCGCAATTCTGCATCGCGCACCTTTGACCGCCAGCTCTGGCCGAAGCTGATGAAGAACCGCTGATCGCCGCTAAAGTGGTCCTTCACGACATCTGGTGTGTCATGCAGTGACAGCCGATAGGCGTCGTAGGCGGCCATGAGACCGGCCACATCGGCGATGTTTTCGCTGAGGGTCTGATGGCCATTCACCGCGAGATCGGGGAAAGGCCTGTAGGCATCGAACTCCGCGGCAAGCGCTTCGCCGGCTGCCTTGAAGTGGTCGAAGTCTTCTTTCGTCCACCAGTTGGCGAGCCGGCCTGCGTCATCGAACTGGCTGCCTTGGTCATCGAAGCTGTGGCTGATTTCATGGCCGATGATCGCTCCCATTGAGCCGTAATTGTGCGCCGCGTCGGCGCCCGGATCGAAATACGGCGGCTGCAGGATCGCGGCGGGAAAGTTGAGCGCGTTCTGAAGGGGAAGATTGACGGCGTTCACGGTCTGTGGAGTCATCCACCACTCGCCGCGCTCGACTGGCTGTCGTAGTTTGGCGAGTTGCCGCCGGTACTCGAAAAGCTCGGCGCGCTGCACGTTACCAAGCGCGTCACCTTTGACGATTTCGAGGCCCGAGTAATTCTGCCACTGGTTGGGGTACCCGACTCCAACCTTTAGCGTGCTCAACTTCTGTTTCGCTTTGGCTTTGGTTTCGGGGGACATCCAGGTGAGCGCGTCGATCCTCTTGCCGAACGCTTTCACCAAATCGCCAACCATCGCCTGCGCCTGCGCTTTTGTTTCCGCCGGGAAGTAGCGTTTCACATAGAGCTTGCCGACGGCCTCCCCTAGCGCCACACTCGTGTAATCCACTCCCCGTTGCCAACGTGGCCGCAGTTCGGGAACTCCGCTGAGCACCTTGCCGTAGAACCCGAAGGACGCGTCGACGAACGCCTTTGGAAGGAAGGTGGCGGCCCGTTCGATGGCATGAAACACGAGCCAGTCCTTCCATGCGTCGAGAGGCTGTGTTGCCGCCAGAGCGGACAGTCCGGGGACCGCTTTAGGGTGCCAGATAATCAAGACGGGCGCGTCCTTCAGTCCGGCCGCGTCGAGCAGCGCCGGCCAGTCGAGCCCAGGGGCCTTGGCGGCCAGCTCGTCGCGCTTCCACGAAACTGCGGCATGTACGTCCTCCGATTCGACGCGCGTGGCATGCACCCTCGCCATTTTCGTCTCGAGCGCGAACACTCGATCGGCATGTGCAGCCGGGTCCGCAAACGCCGCCAGCTTGAACATCGCGGCGACGTGTGCCTGGTACTGCTTCCGCAACTCCATCATGTTCGGAGTTGTAGAGAGATAGTAGTCGCGATCGGGCATTCCGAGACCGCCCTGGAGGAGGTACGGAAAGCTGTGTGATGGGTCCGTCAGACCTTGGGTTATCCAAACTCCGAAGATGTTCCCCGTCTCGAAACTCGTGTTATTCAGCGCGTCGACATCCGCGCGGAGCTGCCCTCCCAGCACGCGGGCGAGATCGCGGCGATCCGCGATAGCTGCAATCGCGTCCAGTTGCGGCTTCAGCGGAGCGATTCCCTTCGACTCGACCGCAGCTTCATCCATATAGCTCAAGTAAAAATCGGCGATCTTCCGGGCATCCTCGCTTGCGGCCGATCCTGCGTTTGCCGATTCCTGAATGAGCTCCAACATGTGTTTCCGTGTCTCGTCGGCCAGCATGGGAAAGATGCCGTAGCTCGGCTTGTCCGCGGGAATGGGCGTAGCCTTGCTCCATCCGCCATTGGCGTAACCATCGAAATCGTCACCGGGAGCGACGGACACGTCCATTCCCGCCAGGTCGATACCTGCCCTAGATGATGCAGGCGTCGTCCTGCATGCCAGTGAGCCTACGACACCAGCAGCGAGGATGAAGGCGGCAAGCGAGCGGATTAATGCGGCTGTCCTCATGTGCGTCATCCCAACAGATTAGCGTAGAAATCAACGCCATCCATTTCTTCGCGCAGATTCAGGAGGCTTCATCGTTCGCCGGGAGTGAAATCCACCCTGGCCGTTAGGTGAGTGCTTATGGGCCGATGGCCCACTTCAGGCTATAGCCGCACGATCTTGGTCGAGGCGTGACCCTTGAGCGCGTTGCGCGTATCGACGATGATCCGCGCGCGTTCGACGATGCGGCAATAGTCGAAGCTCTTGTGGTCCGTGACGATCACTACGCAGTCGGCCAAGGCGGTTCCTGTTTCCGCGTCGATCGCTTCCATGCAGATTCCGTCGGCCTTCAACTTGGGCACGAACGGATCGCTATAGGTCACTTTCGCGCCGTGCTTGGCGAGCAGGTGAATGATGTCCAGCGCCGGAGATTCCCGTACATCGTCAATGTCGCGCTTGTAAGCTACGCCCAGTACATGCACGCGCGAGCCCTTGAGCGGCTTTGAATCGTCGTTCAGCGCGTTCTGGACTTTGTCGACCACGAAGTGCGGCATGTGGCCGTTGACGTGGCCGGCAAGCTCGATGAAGCGGGCCTCGACGCCGGCCTGCTTGCTCTTCCACGACAGGTAGAACGGGTCGATCGGGATGCAATGGCCGCCCAGGCCCGGGCCGGGATAAAACGGCATGAAGCCGAACGGCTTGGTTGCCGCCGCATCAATCACCTCCCAGACGTTGATCCCCATGCTGTCGCACATCACCGCGATCTCGTTCGCCAGGCCGATATTGATCATGCGAAACGTATTCTCGAGCAGCTTTACCATTTCCGCCACCCGCGTCGAGCCGACCGGAACCACGGTTTGGATCGCCTGGCGGTAGAACAGCGCACCCAATTCGGTACAGGTCGGTGTCATACCCCCAACCACTTTCGGAATGTTCTTGGTTTGAAAATTCGGGTTGCCAGGATCTACCCGCTCCGGCGAGAAGCACAGGAAGAAATGCTCGCCGACCCGCAATTCCGGCTGCTCCAGCATCGGCAGCATTAATTCATCGGTGGTGCCGGGGTACGTGGTCGACTCCAGGATCACCAGCATTCCGGGGTGCAGATACTTTGCGATCTCCTGGCAGGAGCTGACGATGTAGCTCATGTCTGGATCCTTGGTCTTGCGGAGTGGCGTCGGTACGGCAATGTTGATGGTATCGAGCAGCGCCACAGCAGCGAAGTCGGTGGTCGCACGGAGCTTGCCTGACTCGACCAAAGGCTTCAAAACTGACGTGGGGACGTCCTGGATGTAGGATTCGCCCCGATTGATAGAGGCCACTTTGGACGAGTCAAGGTCGATGCCGACGACCGAAAAGCCCGCGGCGGCAAACTCCACTGCCAGCGGGAGGCCTACATAACCCAGGCCCACAATACCCACGCGGGCCTGGCGCGAGGCAATCCTCCGTCGCAGCTCCTCAGCATAGTTCAATGAATCGGTCTTGAAGTCGTCACTGATTGAACTCAGAGTTGCCGTTGCCATGTACCCTCTCTTCACCGTCGATTCCCTGCTGCCACAGTGTGGGGCACGACCCGAAATGCGGGCAAGGTACTGGGCGGTTAACCTGTACTGGTACGAAGGACCAACGTAACGAAACACTCAACATCTGACTCCAGCGCCGCTTGGCCCGTCGCCTGTATCGTCACCAGGTACTGGGCAGTTCCTTACCGGCGGGGGGATGGCGGATACAGCCATGAACCACCTAGTCTAGGAGGTGTGGCAGCAACACGACTCGTATGTGACACCATGTCCGCCCGGTGGTAGCTATTGAAGCGCTCAACTGAGTTTGACGGAACCGAGCGGCGGTCCCGAGTACGTTATCCGATCCGGCTAAAGGTTCGATACCGCACGCTGGGGAAAGGCACCTTGGCGGGAGTGGGCGAGACTGTCGATTTCAGCAGCCGGGGGATTCTGGTAGAGGCCCAGCTCCATCATAAAGTCGGCCTTGGTTCACGACTCGAGGCGATCTTGGAGTGGCCGGTGTTGTTAGATGGGAGCATTCATCTCCAACTGGTGGCAGTTGGACGAGTCGTGCGCTCGGGGACGGCCAGGTTCGCAATCTCGCTGGGGCGCCACGAGTTCCGCACCATGCGTAGGGAACCGGGCTCCGTTGCCCCCGACCCGGGTCGCCGCGAAGTGGGTTGAAGCAGGTCGACCACAACGCCGTGCCCTCCGGGTGCGCGACGTAAAAGTAGAGAGTGCTGCGGCCTCTGTAGGGGGAGTTTCTACATTTCTCAACTGAACCCCGCCCTGACGGGCAGGGCTTGCCGGGTGCTGTAAACGTGCGACAAAGCCCCGCCCGTTGGGGCGGGGTTGTATTCAGAAATGTAGAAAACCCGTCCCACGTGCTGAAATTGCCGCCCGTGGCCGCGAACTTTCAGAGACTCCCGGACGGCCGCGCCCCGGCCCTCCATGCACGGCGCACCCGAATCGTCTGCGGTGATAGAATGATTCGGTTCCCTAAGTCAAAGCTATGGAGGAGTAACCACCAATGAGAATAACGGCGATTCGATCCTCGTTTGCGGTACTGGCGGCGTTGACGCTCATGGCAGTTTCGGCCAACGCGCAGGCACAACAGGACTTCAGCAAAGTCGAGATCAAGACCACTAAGATCAGCAACAATTTCTACACGCTGGATGGCCAGGGCGGCACGATCGGTGTGTTAGCCGGCCCCGACGGAGTCTTCCTGGTGGATGATCAATTTGCTCCACTGACGGAAAAAATCGTGGCAGCGATCAAGAAGATCTCGGACCGCCCGATCCGCTATGTCGTCAATACGCACGTGCATGGCGATCACACCGGCGGCAATGAAAATCTGGGTAAGATGGGCGTCACGATCCTGGCGCGCGAACAGTTGCGCAACCGGCTGATGCACCCCTCCCCCGGCGCGAACGGTCAAACACCGCCGTCCGCTCCCGCGGCCGCGCTCCCAACGATCACCTTTAACGGACTCGTCACCTTCCGCATGAACGGAGAGGATGTGCAGTTGATCCCCGTGGCGGCAGCTCATACGGACGGCGATACCATGGTGCGCTTCGTGAACAACGACGTGATCATGACCGGCGACTTTTACCGCTCGATTCAGTACCCGAACATCGACCGGGTCAACGGCGGCTCGCTCAACGGAATGATCGACGGACTAGGCGCGGTGATCGCCCGGGCAGGGCCGAATACGAAGATCATCCCGGGACATGGCCCGACCGTGGACCGGTCCGCGGTCATGGCGCACCGCGACATTATGCTCGCGGTTCGCGATAAGATTGCGCCGCTGGTCCAGCAGGGCAAGACTCAGGAAGAGGTGCTTGCCACCAATCCAACCGCCGATTACGACGCGAAAGTCCCCAATTCGAAGGAAACGACGCAGCGATTCGTCACCCAAGTGTACGCGGAGCTGAAGGGCCGGTAACGCACGCAAAAGCCCCGCCCGTTAGGGCGGGGTCTGGAGAACCCCGCCCTAACGGGCAGGGCTTTCAACGCGGCTGCATGCGAAGCGCGCCGTCAAGCCGGATCACTTCGCCGTTCAGATAACCGTTCTGGACGCAATGCAGCACCAAGTCCGCATATTCGTCCGGCCGCCCGAGACGCTTCGGGAACGGAATGGTCGCGGCGAGACTGGTTTGCACTTCCGCCGACATGCTCCCCAGCAGCGGCGTGTGGAACACGCCAGGAGCGATCGTCAGCACCCGAATTCCGAATTGCGCGAATTCCCGAGCCGCGGGCATCGTTAGCGCGGCGATTCCGCCCTTCGAGGCCGAATAAGCCGCTTGGCCGACCTGCCCCTCGTAGGCCGCCACTGACGCCGTCGAGACGATCACGCCCCGTTCGCCGTCCTCCAGCGGATCCAACGCAATCATATCGGCGGCGGCGAGTCGCATCATATTGAACGTTCCGATCAAGTTGACCTGAATGACCCGAGTGAAGTCTTCGAGCGGCATCGGACCATCGCGACCCACGATTCTCTTGCTGGGGCCGATCCCCGCGCAATTCACGAGGATCCTCGCGGCGCCGTGCTTCTGGCGCGCCTCGGCAATCGCCGCGGTGGCACTCGCGGAATCCGACACGTCGCACTTAATCGCCAGCGTTCCCGCAGGCGCCGCGTCGATTTTGATGTCGAGGACCGCAACTTTGACACCGGAATCCAGAAGCCGCTTCGCCGTCGCCGCCCCGAGTCCGGAACCACCTCCCGTGACGATGGCCGCCTGACCGTTGAGATTCATACCATCAGTCTCTCGCAATAAAGTAATGCACTGCGGGAGTGATGATCAGCGAGAGAATCATCGACGCCAGGACTCCCCCGATCACCGCGACAGCCAGCGGCTGGAGCATCTGTGACCCGGCGCCCAACGCGAGCGCAAGCGGGATCATGCCCGCCACCGTCGCCATCGCGGTCATGAGAATCGGGCGCAAACGACGCTCGCCGGCCTGAATCATCGCTTCCGTCGCAGACGATCCCAGGGCGCGGAATCGCTGATCCGCGTCCAGCAGGAGGATGCCATTCTTAGCGACGATGCCGATCACCATGATCAGGCCCATGAAGGACGAAATGTTGAACGTAATGCGGGTGATCAACAGCGCAAGGAACACCCCGGAAGTGGACAGCAATGCCGACGCAAGAATCGCGACTGGCGCCGCGAAGGTGCCGAATTCGAAGAGCAAGGTCATGAATACCAGGACGATGGCCAACACCAGCACGATCACCAGATCGTGAAACGAGCGCTGCTGCTCCTGGTAGCCGCCCCCGTATTCGACGCGGATGGAGGGAGGCAGATTCAGCTTCTCGACGGCCTTCTTCACGGCCGCGATGCCGTCGCCCAAATTCAAGTCTTCAAGCCGGGCCGTGACGGCGACATCGCGTTGCAGATTCTCGCGGCGAATCTCGGTCTGGCCGGGCGCTTCCTCCACCGTCGCAAGCGAGCCCAGAGTCGCGGTCTTCCCGTTGGCGCTGACCAGCATCGTGTTCCGGATCGCGTCGTCCGAGGATCGCGATGCCTCCGGGTAGCGGATCCGAATCGTATACGTCCGGTCGTTGAGCACGGCAGGCATGCTGGCCGGCTCGCCCTGAATGATCGCGCTGACGCCGAGCTCGATCTCCTCTGCGGTGAATCCGGCGCGCGCCGCGGCCGCTGGGCTCACTTTGAACGTGACGGCCGGGCCGCTGATGGTGTTGTCGATTCCGTTCAGAACATCCACCACGCCCTTGATCTTCTTGATCTCGTCCCCCACCTTGGGCGCCCATTCGCTGAGCAACTCGGGCTTCTGAGAAAACAACTTGATCTCGATCGGCTCCGGCGCACTGGTCAGATCGCCGATCATGTCCTGCAAGAGCTGCGGGAACTCGATTTCCAGCCCGGGCAGGCGCTGATTGACCTTGCTTCGCACCTCCGAAATGATTTCCTCGACGCCCCGGTTTCGTTCGCGCTTGAGCTTGATAGTGAAGTCTCCTCGATTGGCTTCGGTCACCTGCGCCAGGCCGAGTTGAAGGCCGGTACGGCGGGACGTGCTTTCGATCTCGGGAATGGAGCGCAGAATTTCCTGGACCTGCGAAAGTTGACGATTCGTTTCGGTAAGGGAAGACCCGGCGGGCGTGAGATAGTCGAGAATGAAGCCGCCCTCGTCCAGCGCCGGAAGCAAATCGGTACCCAAGGCTTGGTAACAGAAGTAGGAGCCGCCCATCAACCCCAACACCAGGATCGTGAGCACGATCGGATGCGCTAGGGCCCCCCGAAGAATCTTTTCATAGATGCGGATCACAGGTCCGAGGAATCGGCCCGCGGACTCCGGCTTCTGGTTACGCTTTTGCCGTAGAAGAAAGTGACTCAGCGTCGGGGTCCATGTCATGGCCAAGGCCAGCGATGTCAGAAGCGCCACGCTCACCGTAATCGCCAGGGCGCGGAAGAACACACCGGTCACCCCCGTGATCGAAATCAAAGGCAGGAAGACCACGATCGGCGTCACGGTGGAACCAATCAACGGTTTGGCGATTTCCCGGAGGGCGCTGCGGATGGCTTCGCCCCGGCTTTGTCCCGCGTCGCGGTGCATCACGATGTTCTCCACCACGACAATCGCATCGTCGATGACCAGGCCCACCGCGGCCGCCAGACCACCCAGGGTCATCAAGTCGAAGGTCTCGCCCAGCACCCGGAGGGCGATGAAGGTGATCGCGACCGTAGCTGGAATCACCAGACCAGCCACCAGCGAAGTGCCCCAATCCCTGAGAAAGAGCACCAGAATGATCGATGCCAGTACCAGGCCGATCAGAATGGCGTCGCGAACGCTCTTGATCGAATCGTTGACGATTTCCGATTGATCGTAAAACGGATCGAGCACGACGCCGGACGGCAGCGACTTCCGAAGGTCCTCAATCTGAGCGTGTACCTCATTGGCGACCT
>JBGPHB010000047.1:0-11390 GCA_041484155.1 Bryobacteraceae bacterium | reverse complement strand
AGGGAAGAAACAGCGAGATCACCGATGACGTAAATTAGCCCTTGACAGGAGCGGCCTTCTCATGGAAGCCGCGACGGTTACGGAGCGGTTTGAACCAATTCCTGCCGCTCAACCGCCGTTTCGATATCATTACAAATGATGGTTCAGCGGGACTCCGTAGTCACCCATCCAATTTCGCTTTCCAGATTATCCGAAATTGAATCGGCGCTTGGCGAGGCCATTCGCGGTAAGGCGGAAGTGTTGCGCCTGTCGCTGGCGTGTCTGCTGGCGCGCGGGCATCTGCTGATCGAAGACGTCCCCGGGGTGGGGAAGACCACCCTGGCTCAGGCGCTGGCGCGGAGCGTCCATTCGAATTTCCATCGCCTCCAGTTCACCTCGGATATGTTGCCCAGCGACGTAGTCGGGGTCACCATCTATAACGCCCATACGCAGGAATTCGAGTTCAAGCCGGGTCCGGTGTTCACCAACTTTCTGCTGGCCGATGAGATCAACCGCGCTACGCCGAAAACGCAGTCGGCGCTGCTGGAGGCGATGAACGAATTGCAGGTGACCATCGACGGGCGCTCCTATCCGCTGTCCCGGCCGTTCATGGTGATCGCCACCCAGAACCCGGTGGAGCATCACGGCACTTACCCGCTGCCCGAATCGCAACTAGACCGCTTCCTGATGCGTATCCGCATCGGCTATCCGGATCACGCCGCCGAACGCGAGATCGTGCGCCAGGCCGCGCCAACTGTACCGGACGGTGTGCGTTCGGTAATCTCCGGCGAGGAGTTGACCGGTCTGCAGGACGCGGTGACGCAGGTGGCTGTGGACGAAGTGCTGGTCACCTACATGCTCACGATCGTGGAGCGGACGCGCTCGCACGAATCCCTGGCGATGGGCGTAAGCCCGCGCGCCGCACAGGCGCTGTACCGCGCCACGCAGGCGCTGGCGGCAGTGGAAGGCCGCGACTACGTCACCCCGGACGACGTGAAGCGGCTGGTGGTGCCCGTCTTCGCGCATCGGGTGGTAGTGAACACACGCATCTCGATCGCCCAGCGCTCGGCCGAAGTCGCCGAAAAGATTCTGGGCGAAATCCTCACGCTGGTGGACGTGCCACTATAGGGAAGTGGGTAGTGGGGAGTGGGTAGTCGGCGATGAGTTGACGATCCGATCCACTATCCACTCCCTACTTCTTACTACCCATGAAAACCGCAATCGTTGGCCTGCCGATGGTAGGCAAGACAAGCTTGTTCACGATCCTCACGGGCGTCCACGAATCCGCGCGCGTGGGGTCGCTGGAGGCGCGCGTCGGCGTGACCAAGGTTCCCGACGAGCGGCTGGAAGCGCTGGCGAAGATCTTCAACCCGCCCAAGATTACTCACGCCACCGTCGAGTATCTCGATTTTCCGGCCATTTCCAAGGAAGCGCTGCGCGACCCGAGCTATCTGGCAAGCCTGCGCGTGGTGGACGCGCTGGCGCACGTTGTCAGGGTGTTCGATAGCGACACTGTGCCGCACGAGAAAGGCTCGGTCGATCCGCTGCGCGACTTCGAAGACGTCGATCTGGAGTTGGTCTTGAGCGATCTGGTAGTGGTGGAAAAGCGGATGGAGCGCGTCGACAAGGATCGCAAGAAAATCAAGAGTCCGGATCTGGACAAGGAATTCGTTCTCCTCGAGCGCCTCAAAGTCGAGCTGGAGGCGAACCGTCCTTTGCGGGGCCTGGATTTCAGCGAGGACGACGAGAAGCGTATCCGCGGTTTCCAGTTTCTCTCGCAGAAACCGGTTTTGTGCGTCCTGAATTTGGGCGAAGCCGACGCGGGGCGCATGCGCGCGATCGAAGAAGAGTATCGCAACGGAGCGTTCGCCGGCCGGCCGCACACTGCCGTGACCGGGATCTGCGGCAAGATCGAGGCCGAACTGGCCGAGCTATCCGTGGAAGAAGCGCGCGAATACGTGGCGAGCTACGGCCTGGCGGAATCGGGCCTGGAGCGGCTGATCTCGGCCACCTACGCGCTGCTGGGGCTGATGTCGTTCCTTACGGCTGGCGAAACCGAAGTCCGTGCGTGGACCATCCCGATGAACAGCACCGCGGTGAAAGCCGCCGGAGCGATCCACAGCGATTTCGAAAAGAAGTTCATCCGAGCTGAAGTTGTGAATTGGAAGGCGCTCATCGAGCACAACGGCTACCCTGGCGTGCGCGAAAAGGGCCTGCTTAGGCTGGAGGGTAAAGAGTACATCGTCAAAGACGGGGATGTTCTTGTTATCCGCCACGGATAAAAGATTCTGGCCGCGAATGAACGCGAATGAAGACGTACAATGAAGGGGTTTCGCGGAACCAGGAGATTCTCTCATGCGGATTTGTCGATTCGGCGATGCTCGGCTGGGCATCGTTGAGGGCTCACACGTGCGGGACGTCTCCGCGGCACTGGATGTGCTGCCAGGCTACCGCTATCCGCTGCCTTGCCACGACGTGGTCATCGCCAATCTGGACAAGGTGAGGGAGCGCGCCCGGGCCATTGCGGCCGATTCGCCCTTGCTGCCGCTGGCCGGCCTCAAGCTACTCAGCCCGGTGGCCAACCCGGGCAAGATCGTCGCCGCTCCCGTGAATTACGAGAAGCATCTGGACGAGGTGAAGGACGACTCGCAGCTCCATCAGGGTACCCAATCGCACACGATCACGATTCATAAGGCCGGGTTGTTTCTTAAGGCGACCAGTTCTCTAGTCGGCCCCGGGGAAGGGATCGCCTTGCGGGAGCTGGATCGACGGAACGACCATGAAGTGGAACTCGCCTTTGTGATCGGCAAGCGGGCCAACAAAGTTCCGCGCGGCGAGGCGCTGAATTATATCGCCGGCTACAGCATCGGCCTGGACATCACCATTCGGGGAACGGAGGATCGAAGCTTCCGGAAATCGCCGGACAGCTATTGCGTGCTCGGCCCGTGGCTGGTGACGCCGGATGAGGTTCCTAACCCGGGCGAGCTGGACTTGAGCCTCTCGCTCAACGGCGAAGTCCGGCAAAACTCCAATACGAAACACATGATCAAAGGTGTGGCTGAACTGATCGAGCTTGCGTCATCGTTCTATACCTTGTACCCTGGCGACATCTTCATCACGGGCACTCCTGAAGGTGTGAGCCCGATCGTGCCGGGGGATGTGGTGGTTGCTTCCATTGAGAAAATTGGCAGTATGGAAGTGAAGGTGCGCGCCGCGTAGGGAGAAATATGGAAACCACAACGCTTTACCCCAAGCCCGAAACGTCCGCCGAGCGGGAGGAGTTCTATCAGCGCCTGGACCAGAAAAGTTCAGCGCCGTTGTGGCAGTCCTTGGGTGAGTTGATTCCGCCCGAGCCTCACACTCAATGTATCCCAGCGATCTGGCGGTATGAGGAAATGCGTCCGCTCCTGATGGAGGCCGGCCGGTTGATCACGGCCCACGAAGCGGCGCGGCGGGTTCTGGTTCTGGAGAATCCCGGCGTGCGTGGCGCATCGCGCATCACGCAGAGCCTCTACTCGGGCTTTCAGTTGGTGCTGCCTGGAGAGATCACGCCCACGCATCGCCATACCGCCTCGGCGTTGCGCTTCGTGATCGAGAGCAAGGCTGGCTACACGGCCGTGGACGGCGAGCGTACCACGATGCAGCCGGGAGATTTCATCCTCACGCCGTCCTGGACGTTCCACGATCACGGGAATCCCGGCGACACTCCCGTAGTCTGGCTGGACGGTCTGGACATTCCCATCGTGAACCTGTTTGATACGAGTTTCGCGGGGCACTACACGGAAGAGATACAACCGGTGACCAAGAAGGAAGGAGACGCGCTGGTGCGTTATGGCGCGAACATGCTGCCCGTCGATTACGAGCCTAACGGTCTTGCGGCGCCGGTGTTCAACTATCCGTACTCGCGCAGCCGCGAGGCGCTGGAGCGGCTGTACCGGAATGGACCGGTGCATCCCTCGCACGGCGTGAAGATGCAGTACATCAATCCCGCCACGGGCGGTTCTCCGATGCCGACCATCGGGGCGTTCCTGCAATTGCTGCCGGCCGGATTTCGGGGAACGGCCTCTCGCTCGACCGACGCGACGGTGTATTGCGTCGCCGAGGGCGGCGGGCTGAGCCGAGTTGGCGAGAGTTCTTTCGAGTGGCGAAAGAACGACGTTTTCGTGGTTCCGTCCTGGTATCCCGTGTCGCATGAGGCACAGGGAGATGCGGTGCTGTTCAGTTTTTCCGACCGCCCGGTTCAGAAGGTTCTGGGGCTGTGGCGGGAAGCAGGCTCCTAGAAGGAAGAGTTCCGGGACATCAACGCTGTAATCGCCGAAGTCCGGAGCCAGGGGGAGCGTGGCGCGCCGAAAAACTCTTGAAGAGCGCGAGCCGCCGATGGACGCAGATGAACACCGATTCGAAACAATGAACTTGGCTTCACCGTATCCGTGTTTATCTGCGTCCATCGGCGGCTAAGAAGCTTTTCTTGCCGAACCATCATTTTCCCACCAGACCAGCCCTGCCCCAGTCCTTTGGTGTTGTAACGCGTCCTCGACCGTGCGGCGGCTTTAGCTCCTTGATGTGAAACTGAACGTCCTTTCCATCTACGTCCACGCCCGTGTACCCGAAGAACCAGCCGTCTTCGTATTTCCCGGACGCGCGCAGATGCCCGCCCGAGCTCGCCATCGACAGATACATCACGTCCTCCAAATCGACATGCAGCATCTGGTGAACGTGGCCCGAGATTACAAATCGGACGCCGTACTTCTTTGCCAGTTGATGCAAAGCGAAGTTCGGATTGTTGAGCATCACGTCGATCACCCAGGAAGGGCGGTGGGAGACGATGAATTTTACGGGCTGAGCCTTGTGAGCTTGCAGGTCCTTCTCCAAGAACGTTAACTCATCGGCCGAAAACTGATCCGACCGGCTATTGTCGAGAACCGTGAAGTGAGCCTGCTCGTAATCGAAGCTGTAGTGCGGCGGATGCGCCGCGTACTTCCGGAACAATCTTTCCGACTCCGCCGACCAGATGTCGTGATTTCCGGGCGCGAGATAAAGTGGGAACCGCCTGTATGGGGTCAAGACACGATTCCACTCTGCTTCCGCCGCCGCATCGTCGGAACCTTGGATCGTATCTCCGACGCTCAACACGAAGGCCGGATTCTCCGCAGCCGCCTCCCGCCACACTTGTTCGTAAACGCCGCGTTCGGTCTCGCCGGTTCTGTCGCCAAGAATTACAAAGTGGAAAGGATCCGCGTGTAGCGCTAAGACACAGAAGAGCCACGAATGAACACGAATTATCCGTGCGTATCCGTGTTCATTCGTGGTCCTCATCGCACTACCGCCTTTCGAGCGAGGAACAGGTACGCACCTACGCCCACCAGAAGAATGACCCAGATCGCTTGCATCGGCGCCGCATAATTTCCGGTTACCTGCTTGAGCCAGCCGGTCAGGATGGGTGCGATGATCCCCGCCAGATTGAGCGCCGTATTCTGAACTCCGGCGATGCGTCCGGCGGCCACGCCGGGCATCAGGCTTTGGGTCAACGCCCAATAGTTGGCCGTGGCGAGACCAAGGCCCGTCATGGAGAAAATCGCGAAGAACACGGCGACGTTTGCCGACTCGGCCACCGCTCCAATCACCTCGGTCGACGCCACCAACAAACCTGCGATCGTAAACCAGCGGCGCGTAACTACGGGGTCGGCTCCTCGCGCGATGATTCGATCCGCTGCCAGACCCGCCAGAATCGCCACGACGGCCGTGCCTCCGAAACTGAACGCGGTGTAGACGCCCATGGAGTCGAGCGAAAGATTTCGGCGCTCGACGAAATAGGCGGGAAGCCAGGTCAGCGAAAAGAACAGGAAGTAGTTGTAGCAGAACGTTCCGATCAGCGTTCCCCACATCGCTCCGGTACGGAACAAGGAGCCGAACGGTATCGCCGGCCCGGAGGAAACCGCGGCTCGTTCCAGCTCACGATCGTCATCGCGCGCCAGAAGGAGCCATGGGACCAGCCAGACTACGCCCCCGAGCCCGAGGATCAGGAACATGTTTCGCCAGCCGTAATCCTTCAGCAGCCACGTCGCCAGTGGAGCGGCGATCGCCGGTCCCCATTTGCTGCCGGCCACAAAAATTCCGGACGCCAGGCCCCGGCGATCCTCGTCCATGTGATGCCGGATCCAGCGCAGGCCTCCTGGAAAAATCACCGCCTCGCAGACACCGAGCACCAGGCGGACCGCGACGAGCTGCCAAAACACGCTGGTTGCCGCGGTCGACGCGCTGACCAGGCACCAGCACAGCAGAGCCACTGCGATCGGACGCTTCACTCCGAACTTGTCCACGATGAATCCGGCGGGAATTTGAAGCAGCGCGTAACTCCAGAAGAACGCTGAGTTGAGCAGTCCGCGATCGGAGTCCGTCAGACGAAACCAGGTCTTGAAATCGGGCGAGGCCAGCGCGATGGAAAGATTGGTGCGATCGACGTAGCCAATGATTACGGCGATGCTGAGCAGGCAGACGATGACCCATCGAGACGGACCGGCTTGCTCGCGTTCTGCCATCGCTCTCTATTTCGCGTGATAGTTCGGGTACGGCGGACGCTTGGGTTCGGGAATTGGATTTTTTCCCAGCTCGTCCATGACTACTTGCACGGCCTTTTCCAACTGCGGATCGTGCCCCTGGCGAAGGGCCTTGGGATCCAGCTCGACCTCGAAGTCCGGCGGGACACCATGGTTCTCGATGTCATATTGTCCATTCGGATTCCAAATCGCGACATTGGGCGCCGTCACGCGGCCGCCATCCATTAATTCGGGGAACCCCATGAGGCCGACCAATCCACCCCAGGTGGTCTTGCCCACCAGCTTGCCGACTCCCTCGCGCCGGAAGTACCACGGCATCGCGTCGCCGCCCGAACCCGCGAATTCATTGATGATCATCACCTTCGGACCGAAGATCGCTCCTTGCGGCTGCACGAAGTCGGCGCCGTCCCGGGGTGTGGCAAAGCTCAGCAGGGGGCGCTTGAGGTATTCGATGATGTCCGTCGCCAATTGCCCGCCGTGGTTGAAGCGCTCGTCGATGATCGCAGCGTCCTTGCCTACCTGCGCGAAAAAGTAGCGATTGAAGCTGGTGTAGCCTCCGAAGCCCGTGTCGGGCATGTGGACATAGGCGACGCGGCCGTTGGTCATCTGGTCCACTTTGCGCCGATTGTCCTCGATCCAGGCCAGATGACGCAGCCCGCTTTCATCCGGAACCGGGGTTACAGTCACATCGCGCGCGTTGGCGCCCGAGGCATCCGGGCCGACTTTGAGAACCACCGCCTTGCCCGCGGTGGCTTCGAAGAAGCTGTAGATGTTATCCGCCGCCCGCAGCTCGCGTCCATTCACCGCCAGCAGGTATTCTCCCGCGGCCACGTTGACTCCGGGCTGAGTCAGCGGGGCCTTCAAGTCCGGATTCCAGTTTTCGCCGTTATAGACCCGTGTGATGCGATACCGGCCGTTCTCGAGCTTGTAATCAGCTCCGAGCAATCCGGTCTGCACGCGTTTCACCTCCGGCGAATCGCCTCCGTTAACGAACATGTGGCCCACCGTCATCTCGCCCAGCATCTCGGTGAACAGATAATTCAGATCGTGGCGCGAGGCCAGGTTCTCCAGGTAGGGCTCGTAACGTTTTTCGGTGGCTTTGAGATCCAGACCGTGATAGTGGGGGTCGTAGAAGAAGTCGCGCTCGATGCGCCAGACTTCGTGGTACATCTGCTTCCACTCGGCGCGGGGGTCGACGCGCACTTCCAAGGCTTCGACTTTTAGCGCTCCCGTGGCGCTGTCGGCGGCGGGCGCCGGAGACGCGGAGGCTGCAATCACCCATCGTTCGCCTTGCTGATACAGCATCTTCTCGCCGTTGAGAGAGATTCGGAAACTGCGCACGCCGGCGATCGCAACGTCGGATTTTCGCTTGCCGAGATCGAAGCGATGAACCGTGAGGTTAGGAGGTTCGTTGGGCGCGGCACTCACATTCGGGGCTGGCGCTTCCAGGGCATACAGAACACCGGCTTTGCCGATCTGAAGCTCCGTGTAGAGACGCGCAGGCATCGGCAACGCCAGAATACGCTGTCCGATGTTGCCGAAATCGATCTTGACGTCCACCACCTCGTCCTTCTTCTTTTCTTCCGTTTTCTTCTCATCCGGGCTGGCAGGGGCGGGTTTCTCGTCATCGCTCTCCGGCGCGAGCGGGGAAACCTGGTCCGTGGACAGCACCACCAGATAGACATTGCGCGTCACCGGGTGAGCAAAACTCTGAATATCGGGCTGCATGGACACGCCGGAATTGGTGCTGGCGGTGAAGTAAAAGTACTTGCCGTCTTTATCGAAGACCGGATCCCTCGCTTCACTCATTCCGTCGGTCACTTGAGTGCTCGTTGCGCCGGCGATCGAATAGAAGTAGATCGCCGCCATGTGGCTCTTGAGCTGTTTCCGGTAGGCGAGCCATTTGCTGTCGGGCGACCACACCGGCGCCAACTCGCGGTCGGAAGGATAGTAATCATGATCCACCAGCACGGGTTTCTTGGTTTCGAGATCCAGGTACCAGATTCCAAGGTGATTGTCGATATAGGCGATCTTCTTGCTGTCCGGCGACCAGCGCGGGGCGAAGTAAAACGCGGGCGTGCCGCCCAGGCTGAACTTCTTTACCTCTCCCATGGCGTTCTGGTCGCGCACATGAAGGCCATATTCGCCCGATTCATCTGAGAAATAAGCGACGGTCTTGCCATCGGGCGACCAGACGGGTTCCCGCTCATCGACCCCCACCGTGCTGGTGAGATTTCGCGCATCGCCCTTTTCGGCCGGAACCGTTACGATCTCTCCGCGCGCCTCAAACACCGCGCGCGCACCGTTCGGTGAGAGATCGGGGAATCGCAGCCGCTTCGACACGTTGACGAAGCGTGGCCTGAGTTCCTGAAGGTCGCCCGCCAGACGAATCTCCACCTGTTTCGCTTTTCCTGACTTGAGATCGAAAAGGTGCAGCAAGCCGAACTGCTCGTAGACGATAGCGCCCGGACCGGCGGACGCCGACTTCAGGTCCAGCCCGCGATTCTCGACGGCTTGTGCTACTTTCTTGGCTCGCGTATCGTAGCTGAAGAGCGATACCGGACCGCTACGATCCGACAGGAAATAGATCTTGTCGCCAACCCACATCGGGTTGAAGTCATTGGAATTCTGGCGGGGAACGGGAACGACGCTTGAGTCGGAAAGATCGGCGAGCCAAATCTTCCTGGTTTGACCACCCCGGTAGCGCTTCCAGGCCTCCTGCCACTGGAAAATCGGCACGTAGGCGAGGTGCGTGCCGTCCGGTGAATAGGAGCCTTCTATCGCGATAGGAAGAGGAATTTCGTCGGGAAACCCGCCTTCCACGGGCATCGTGAAAAGCTTGGCGCCATCCGCCACGTTATTTCGGACCGAGGCGAACAGCACCCGCTTGCCATCCGGCGTCCAGCCGGCCGCGAAATCCTGACCGGGATGGTAAGTCAAGCGCCGGGGAGTGCCGCCAGAGGCGGGTACCACGTAGACATCGGTATTGCCTTCGTATTCCCCAGTGAAGGCTACCTGCGTGCCGTCGGGAGAGAATACGGGATCGGTTTCGACGCCGGGCCCCGCGGTAAGCCGGACGGCATCGCCCCCATCACGCGGGACGCTCCACAGATCGCCGCCGTACGAGAAGACGATCTTCGTGCTGCTGAGAGCAGGCTTTTGGAACAGGTAATCCGCTCCTGGCAGCGCAACCGCGGAGGCCAGAACAAGCCACGACGTGCATCGAACGCGCAACATATCGCTAGTATCCCAAGAATCGGGAGGTCGCAGCTATAATGAGGCAATCGTGAAGCTAGCCGAAAAGAAGACGTTGACGCTGGAAATCGCCAAGCAAATCGCAGCGGCTGCCGAAAAGGAAGCGGCCGCCAACCACTGGACCATGGTCATCGCGATCCTGGATGATGGCGGCAACCTGCTGTACCTGGCGCGCATGGACGAGACTCAGCTCGGAAGCATCGAAGTTGCCCAGTTGAAGGCACGGACCGCGCTGCGATTCAAGCGCCCGTCCAAGGCTTTCGAGGAAGCTCTAGTGGGCGGCCGCATGGCCATCCTGGGGTTCCCCGACGTCATTCCGGTGGAAGGCGGCGTGCCTCTTGCGGTGGACGGGAAGATCATCGGCGCCATCGGCGTGAGTGGCGGCACGTCACCGCAGGACAGCCTGGTAGCGCAGGCCGCGGTGGACGCGTTGGCGAATGTCGTTCAAACCGCTCACTTAAAAGCCGTTAAAAATTGTCTCCCTCAAGTCGCTCCATGACTGTCGCGGCTCGGAAGCGCCGACGCTGAGCCGCGACAGTTATGGAGCGACTTGAACGAATCATGGGAACGCACGCCAACAGAGCTGGCCGCCCACGGTCACCAGCCAAACCGAAAGCAGAATGCGCAGAGGTTTGGAAGGCACGATGGCCGACAGGTTGGCGCCGGCAAATGCTCCCAGCAGGCCGCCGAGCAGCAGTTTCAGCAGCATCATCGATTGAAAATTGCCCGAGAGAAGATGCAATCCGCCGCCGACTGTAGAGAGCAAGAGTCCGAAGGAAAGATCCGTTCCGACGACGGTCGCCGGGGCCAGCGGAGTGAGGACGAGCAGCGCCAGCGAGCCGAGCGCTCCCGCCCCGGCGGAAGAAAAGCCGACCTCGGCGCCGATGGGCAAAGCAAGGAACGGCAGCCAGCCGGCGTGATCGGTGTGCGCCGCGACGTTGACGCCTCGTGTGGATCGGTAGAGGCTATAAAGCGCCGTGATGACCACCGTTGCGCCGAGCACCAGGAACAACACATTCTGATGTTTGTCGATATCCAGCTTTTGCAGCAGCAAGGAGCCGCCCAGCACGCCCGGAAGTCCTCCCAGCGATAGCAGCATCAGGACTCGATAGTTCACCTGTTTGCGCGCAATGAAGACCGGGACAACCGAGATCTTGGTCACCGAGCCAAACAAGAGCGCCGTACCGACCGCCTCGGCCGGCGACACCTTGAAAAACAGAATCAGCATGGGAGCCGTGAGCGAGCCGGCGCCTACCCCTGTCAGCCCAACGAGCAGGGCGATGACAAATCCGACTAGATATTCCATGCTATTTCGGCGCGACGTGAATCCCGCATTCGAGTTTCTGGCCCGACCAGCGTCCGGACCGGGGATTGTCCGGATCGAACGGCAAGGAGGTGCACGGTTCGCACCCGATGCTGGTGTAGCCTCGCTCGTAAAGCGGCAGGGCGGGAAGATCGTGAAGCTTCAAGTAATCCCAAACGTCCTTGTTGGACCAGTCCGCCAAAGGACTCACCTTCAGGAGTTTCTTCCCGCTTGGGAGCTGGAAGTCGTCGGTGGTTTTCAGATTGGCGCGAGTCGGCGACTGGTCGCGGCGCAGT
>JBGPHB010000046.1:0-11422 GCA_041484155.1 Bryobacteraceae bacterium | reverse complement strand
CGTAATTGTTGGCCGGAAAAGCGTTAATCCCGGTGGTGCGGCCACCGCCCGTCGCGGCGCTGCCGACGTTGTTGTGCGCCTGGCCGAGTGTGTACTGGACGATGCCAGTAAAGTACCGTGTTACGTTGCCTCGCAAGCCAATTTCCAGAGAGTGGCTCTCCAGGTCCCCGGCCGATTCGATCTCCCTCCAGACGCTAAGACTCGCCTCCGGCCGCGCAAGGTACAGCGGTGGCGGTGGTGCGTTAACGTCGCGCGAACGGAACAAGTGGATTCCGCGGATACCCGTGTAGTTGATGGTCAACGTGGTCGACTTGCCGAGCTGGTGTTCGACGCCCGTCCCGTACTGGATGGTGTAAGGGATCTGGACCGTCGGGTCCAATCTCACGACGCTTGTGGGTCCGGCTGCCAGAGGATCGGGGAAGAGCGGGTTCGTGACCAGGTACTGGCGCAGACGGGAGCCATCGTAGCGAATCAGATCGAATATCGGTCCGGGCCCGGTGCGGTCGTAGAAGAAGCCGGCTCCACCGCGGATCACCGTTTTCCGCGCTTTCCCTGGTGCGTAAGCGAAGGAGAGCCGGGGCGCGACGTTGTTATTGTCGTGAAAATAGTTCTGCCAATCGTAGCGAACGCCGGCGGAGATCTGGAGATTGGGACGCAGGCGAAATTCATCCTGGAAGAACCCTCCTACCACCTTCTCTACGAACACGACGTGCCCGTTTCCGGATTGCCTCAAAAGCGAGAATGGACGGGCCTGCGCGAAATCCTGCAGAGTTGAGAACGTATAAGTGCCGCTTGCGTTGGTATTGTCATCCAGCCCACGCCGGCTGAGATCCGGAATGTTGATCCCAGTCCGAATCGTGTGCTTGTTTCCGGTCCATGACAGGATCTCCGTAAGGATGATGTGATTCTCGGTTTGGAGGCGGTCGGCTTGCGCTCCGCCGCCGGTGAACGAGCCGAGAACGGCG
Source organism: Bryobacteraceae bacterium (assembly GCA_041484155.1). GTDB lineage: Bacteria > Acidobacteriota > Terriglobia > Bryobacterales > Bryobacteraceae > Palsa-187. Next base: position 10,457 of record JBGPHB010000046.1, on the reverse strand, counting down.
ATCTTTGGACCGGGGTTGATACTGGTCGTCGGGGTGTGCTGCCTCGCGGCCATCAGCCGGAATTGGTTCAGCCACTTCTTCGTCAGCGGGCCGCGGTGATTGAAGTAGATCAGGTCTTCCCGGTCCTCGAAATTGGCGCCCGCTTCGGGAAGAGTGAACCCGCCGACGCCTTGGTTCTGGATCGTGCGATCGGTGTAGACGCCGCGGATCGAGATCAGGTGATTCTCACCCATTTGCCGGTTCAGGCTGCCACTCAATTCCGTGTTTCGCCGCGGCGCGGGAACCGTCTCGCGGACTTCCCCGGTAGGTCCGAAAGCAACGACAGTGGCCTGAGAGTCCTCCTCTTCACGATTGGCGGAAATCAGGAAAGATGTCTTCTTGCTGTTGCCCCAAGGACCGGTAAGGCTCCCTTCAAAGATGCGGCGTTGCTCGGGCGGGCGCGTGAGGGCAAAGGGATCGCGGGCATTCAGATGGTAATCGCGGAACAGAAAGTTGAAAGTACCGTGGTATTGCGAAGAGCCTGGCTTGGTGATGATTTCAATGCGTCCCCTGCCGAGCGTTGGATACTCGGCTGAATATGGGTCCTGGTTGATGGTGACCTGCTGAATGGCAGACGCAGAAACACCAGCCCTTGTCGCCTCTACGCCATCCACCACCAGAGTGACGCCGCTGGTTCCGACGGAGCCGGCGTCGAGAAACCGGGACATGGTTGCGATGTAGTCCTGGTCGAAGATCGGCAGGTTGTCAAGAGAAGAACGGTTCAAAGCAACGCTATCAAGATTGGCGGAGGTGTCGGTGCTCACTTGCGCAGGTTCGTCACCGCCAACGGTGACCTCCTGACGCACATCCGCAAGGACAAGCAGAACCGTAAAGGGACGGGGCGCTTGTGTTCCAACCCGGACTCGGGTGATCGAGGGTTTGAAGCCCTCCCGCTCGATGCGCACGTCGTAATTTCCGGGCGGCACTCCTTCAAATCTAAACGCACCCAGCGAGTCCGCCGTCGTGGATTGCAGGTCCGCGCCGTTCGTCCGCTTGAGGGTGACCTTGGCGCCGAAAACACCTGCTCGATGGGGGTCCAACACTGTCCCGCCAACGGTGAAGCCGGGAGGGTCTTGAGCACTCAGGAGCGGCATTAAGAGCGTGCCCACAAGCAGCAGATGAGTTAGTGGCGGGGCCATCGCGCGAATCGGGCGCTACTTGCCGCCGTAGGCAAAATCATCGAACAGCGTCACGCTGTCGGCCTTGGTCCAGACGCCGACTTTGCCGGCTTCCTTGAACGTCTCGTCATCCCATTCAATGGCTTTCTTCCCGTCAAAAATTACAGTGAAGTGTTTGTCTTGGAAATCGACTCGCAGAGTGTGCCATTGGTTGGAGGCTACTTTCATGCCCGTCCGCTTTTTTTCGGTACGACGCCCGTTCACCGTGTGGTAGATGGTGACGTTGTCCTCGAGCGCGTTTGCGCGCGCAACATAGTAGTTATTCGAATCCTTGGCTCGCCAGATGACGCCGCCGGCTTGGTCTTCCTTGCCTGAAATCGGCTTGAACTTCACTTCCACGAATCCGTTCTGGAGGCTCGTGTCGTCCTTGATGCAAACCGGATACGTGGCTTGACCCGACTGCTTCAACACGTTTGGCGTGCTCGGCGCCGAGGCGTCGCTCTCGATCGACCACTTCGCCTCGCCGCTGCCGGTTTTAGTGCCGGTCCAGCCCGCCGGCAGCGCCCCGGTCTTCAGGTTGTCGAAACTGACTGTTTGGGCCAGCGCCACAGTGACCAGCATCATAGTCGTGAGCATTACTCTTGCAAGTGTCAGCATGCAGTCTCCTCTGTTCCTCAAAAGACTTGGCCGTTTTACGGCAGCCCCATTGTGAACCACTAATATTAGGGTTACGTGAGTACCCCCCGCCCAAACCGAAGGAACATCCCGAATCGGCCGGGATCTCGACTCATGTAATCCTAATGTTGCTGTGCCAACCTTATGAGGACTCACGTGAGATGCGGATCTTAGTGGTCGAGGACGACGTCAAAATGACCGAGCTGCTCCGCCGCGGACTGGTTGGGAAAGGCCATACAGTTGATGTCGCCACGGACGGAATCAAGGGCCTGGAGAAATCCCAGACACTGCCATTCGACGCGATCGTGCTGGATGTGATGCTCCCTCGCATGGACGGACTTCACGTCGCGCGCCGCTTGCGCGCCGGTGGGGTTCGAGTTCCCATTATAATGCTGACCGGACGCGATTCCGTGCCTGACATCGTGCGTGGCCTCGACGTGGGAGCGGACGACTATCTGACGAAGCCGTTTTCTTTCGAGGTGCTCGCGGCCCGCCTTCGCGTCATAGGCCGCCGTGCCGCGGCCGAATCTGACCGTGTGCTACAAGTCGTCGACCTCACTCTGAATACCGAGACTCACGAGGTTCATCGCGGGAGGAAGTCGTTGATCCTCACCCGCACGGAGTTCATCCTCCTCGAACACCTGATGCGCCGAGCTGGACGGCTCGTATCCCGAGACGACCTGACTGAGGCAGTCTGGGGAATCGACCGCAATGTCGAAAGCAACGCGCTGGACGTATTCATTTTCCAGCTCCGAAGCAAGATTGAGGCCGGTGGCGCCAGCCGCCTGATTCAAACCGTGCGCGGATTCGGCTACACGGTGAGAGGGACCGAGGATTAGTGGGATTTGGATCGATCCGAATTCGTCTCACGGCGTGGTACCTGGTAATGTTGGCGCTTGGGCTGAGCGCGTTCGGCGTCGGGAGCTGGTTCGCGATGCGCGCCAGCGCATTTCACACCATCGACGAGGAACTGGAAGACCGAATCCGCGGCGTCGAGAAGTTCATGCAGCTTCAAATCGCCGCATTATCGCCGGTCGAAATCCGCGACGAATTTCGAGAACATTCGGTGCTTGGACCTGGTGGAGATCTGTTCCAGGTGTGTAACGAGAAGGGTGAGTGGCTGTATCGTTCCGCGGTGCTTGAAAACCGCCAGGTGCCGATCCGCCTTCCGAATCAGCTCGGAGATCAGCCTCTCTACGAGAACCTAACGGTCCAAGACACGCCGATTCGGTTTGCAACCGGGCGCGTGGTCGTGAACGACCATCCTTACACCATTCAGGTCGCGGCGCCTCTCAAGGAGTTTTACGAAGCCCTCGAGCGATTCCGCCTCATACTCTGGTTTTCCGCGCCACTCCTCTTGATCGGGGCCGGTTCGGGCGGGTATCTGATCAGCCGGCGTGCGTTGAAGCCAGTCGATCAAATCACGCAAGCAGCCGAATCGATCAGCATCAGCAACCTGTCTGACAGACTGGCGGTGCCGAAGACCTCCGACGAGCTCCAGCGCCTATCCGAGACGTTAAATAGGATGCTGGCTCGACTGGACACTTCGGTACAGAAAATATCCCAGCTCACCGCGGACGCCTCTCACGAGCTGCGAGCGCCGGTTTCGTTGATTCGCACGACGGCTGAGCTGGCAGTTCACGGCGGCCGTACGAACACCGAATATCACGAAGACATGGTGCAGATCCTCGCCGAGGCGGAACGGACCAGCCGTCTGATCGATAGTCTGCTCTTGCTCGCCAGGGCCGACGCCGGCGGGAGCGAATTGCAGCACGAACTCATGGATGTTACGACGTGCCTTCGGGAAGCCGTGGAACAGGGACGGAGCTTGGCGGCTGCGAAGAGGACTGAATTGACGGCTGAATTGGATTCGGCTCCCGTTGTGGTGAGCGGGGATAGCGAAGCTTTGCGGCGGTTGCTTTTCATCTTGATCGACAATGCCATCAAGTACACTCCGGAAGGTGGACGAGCCCAGGTTCGCCTGGAAGTACTGGATGGTCAGGCCGCGATAAAAGTGACGGATTCCGGTATCGGGATCTCGAAATCGGACCTTCCGCATATTTTTGATCGCTTCTGGCGCGCCGATAAGGTTCGGTCCCGGGGCATGGGAGGCGCGGGTTTAGGACTCTCGATCGCACGCTGGATCGTGGAGCAACACCGGGGTTCCATTGAGGTCCAGAGTCAGCTTAGAAAGGGCACGACAATCACGGTGAAGATCCCGATTACGCAGGAGGTAGCCTGATGCCGACGTACAGCGTGGCCGTGTTTTTGCTCGCGGTTTCTGTGATCGCATTCGGTGCGGATTCGAAGCCAGAATCGCACTGGGAAGGAGAAGCCACGGTGTGTGGCGCGTGCCATGAGGCGATCACGAAACAGTTCCGCCCGACGGCTCATGGCAAGACAATGGAGTTCGCAGCCGGGCCGCATGCTCTCACGTGTGGAACTTGCCATGCCGGCGATCTACAGAAACACATTGAAACGGCGGACCCCGCGACGGTCGTCAATCAGGCTAAACAAAAGCCGGAGGTAGTGGCGGAATCCTGTCTCACCTGCCACGTCACCGATAAGCACATGATGATGTGGCGTGGCAGCCAGCATGAGTCTGCGGGAATCGGCTGCCTCAGTTGCCACAGCATGCACAAGCCGAGCGAGGGCAAGATGATGGCCCGCAAGACGCAGACGGAAACGTGCGGCTCCTGCCACGCCAGCGAACGAAATGCGATGCTGAAACGCTCCACCCACCTGTTCCGCGATGAGCGCGGCAGTGTGCGCATCCAGTGCGCCTCGTGCCACAACCCTCATGGTTCGCAAGCCGAAAAGCTGATCAGCGCCAATTCAGTGAATGAAAAGTGTTACTCGTGCCACCAGGAGAAGCGGGGCCCCTTCTTGTGGGAGCACTCGCCGGTCCGGGAGAATTGCATCAACTGCCACTCCCCGCATGGGTCGAACAATGAGCGGCTGCTCGCCATGCGGCGCCCGCAGCTTTGCCAAAGCTGCCACGCCCAGCAGCGCCATCAGACCATGGTGGGGCGGCCGAACGTCATGTTCAATATCAACCGCAGTTGTTCCAACTGCCATGCCCTGATCCATGGGTCGAATCACCCATCCGGGGCGAATTTCAATCAGTAGGCGAAAGGGGGCACGCTATGAAGAGAATCACTCTTATGTTTGTCGCGTTGGCCGCTGTTGCTTTCGCCCAGAATAAGCCGGCCGCTGCCAAGCCTGAACAGAAGAAGGAAGAGAAAAAGAAGGAGCCGGTGGCGGAACCCGAACCCGAGCCCGGCGTCGAAGTCGCCGGCGCCACCGTTGAGGTGGGAGCGGAAGCGGTTACGGTGCAGGGGGAAAAGACCTTCGGTTTCCAGCAGTACCGCGACGTTCCGCATGGCGCATTTTTGCGCCGGTTCGATTACATCCTCCGGACCGACGGGAGCCCGCTCAGTTTCACGATCCATGCGGTTGACCTGATGCAGGCGGACATGAGAGTTCATGCCGACGGAGAGAACTTTGGCAAATTTGACATTAAGCTCGACTTTGAGGGGTTTTCCCGCGTCTGGGGCAATCACGGGCGAAGTGTTCTGAGTGAGGTGCAGCGGGGTGTGTTCACCGTTCCGTTCGGCTTGCGAACCTCGCTCGAAAACGCAACCGACGCGGCGCTGCCAGGCCTGGCGACAGACGCCGTCAATGCTTCCTCCCAGGTTGAGGTGCGCTCGATGCGCCAGCGCGGCACGATTACGCAGACGTACAATCTGAAGCCCAGCCTGACTCTCCGGCTCGACTTTATGCAAGAGCGCCGGAGTGGCAACCGGCCAATCAACTTCGGCACCTTTATCCGCCACGGTCAAGCCAACGGCGATACCTTTGAAACGCCCGGCCAGGAATTATGGGAGCCCACGGCATTCGGGACCACCGAGTTCGGCGCGGCCCTGAACTATGCCGGCAAGCACTGGATGGCAGGCGTGGAATATCACGGCTCGCTGTTTTACAACCACACCGCTTCGTTGATTTACCAGAATCCATTCCGGGCCACTCCAGCCTCGGCGACACCGCCTTCCACCAATCCACAGCCGACGACTGGGGGAGCATCGGGCGGCGGGAGCTTCCGTGGCCGCTTCGCCGAACTGCAGAGTTCTCTGCCGCCGGATAATCAAGCGCACACGATAACCGCCAACGCGATGGCGTTTTTCTCCCACGCCTCAAAGATCTCCGGCTTGGTGTCGTGGGGACGCTGGACGCAGAACCAGGCGTTTCTGCCGTACACCGACAATCCGGCGGTGGTCGTGAACCCGGGGCAAGCGGGTCCTTCCGCACCGCTCACCTCTCTGGCCGCGCTGCCCCAGCCCAGCCTGAACGGGATCATGCATACGTTCAACGGGGATTTCGTGGCCAGCACTCGTCCGTTCCGTCCGGTGCAACTCACTTTCCGGTATAACGACTACGATCTGGACAACGACACCCAACAGGTCCACTTTCCGGGAACCGTCGCAGTCCTGAATAGCTTCTGGTCAAATTTCCATACCGGAACGCCCGGACGTCCAAACGTCCCGATGGACACCTGGGTAAACTCCTTCGACCGTCAAAGGGTATCTCTTGAAGCTACGGTGAAACCCCTCAAGGACCTGATCTGGAAGGGTACGTATCAGCACGAACGCTGGGACCGGACCGGCCGGCAGGTCGATGTGGAGAACGAAAATGCGGCCATCACCTCCGTGTCTTACGCGCCGCGGAGCGCTATCTTCCTCGAAGCAGGCTTTGGCTATTATGATCGGGATCCGAACCTATACCTGGACCGCGGCGGGCTGGAGAACGTGTTGATTCGCATGTTCGATCAATCCCAACGGCTGCGCAAGCAGGGCAACGCCCTGTTCTCGGTAAGCCCTCGGCCGCAGTTCATCTTGTCCGGCTCCTGGTTCTATTCTAGTGACACCTTCGACAAGAGCCTGCTTGGCTTGCATGAGATGAAAAGCAACAGTTTTTCGGCCGACGCAAGCTTCAACCTCGAGAGGTTTAGCTTCTACGCTGGATGGGGCTACGACCGGAACGGCTACGACAACATGGGCGCTACCGGAGCTGCTCTGCCGCCGCCCCTGCGCTTTTCGCGCGACACGCGTGAGGGCATTCATACGGCGCACGTTGGCTTTACGGGCGGTTACGCCCATGGGAAAGGCAGCTACCAGTTCAGTTACGCGGTTGGACTATCGCGCGCCGCGATCACCACAACAAATGTCGATCCAGTGCCGCTTACGAGCCAGCTCAATTCCGAGGCTTTCCCGTTTCCAACCGTGAAGAGCCAGTTCCATGAATTCCGCCTCGACACGTCGTATCAAGTGGGGAAGAAGGTTCGGCTGGGCTTGAACTATCTCCTTGAGCCCTATCGGCTGAACGATTTCGCAAACGACTTGACGCAGCCTTACGCCGGGAACGCCGTTTCGGCGATACAGAACGACGCGAGCAGGTATTACTTCTTGGATATCGGTCCCACCAATTATCTAGGCAACATGGTGGCGGCTTACTTGCGGTTCAGCTTTTAGAGCGGGGTTGCCAAGTACTCTAGTTCGCAAATACGATGACGTATCATGGCACCCGGTTCGGTTCCGATGCCACAAAAAAGCCCATTTGATGTTAGTCTACTGCCAGAAGAGCGACAGTCTCTCGAATCTGTGGCGCGGAAATATACGTCACCGTATTGTGATGTCATTCGGCAAGATTATCCTACTGGCCAGCGAGGGCCTGGCTAACGACGTCATCGCGGCTCGCTTGGATATTCCCCGCCAGATCGTCAGCAAATGGCGCAAGCGCTTCTGTCTCGCGCGACTGCCCGGCCTTGAGGCGCAACCTCGGGGCGGGCGCAAGGCCCGCTTTCCCCCCCAGCCTCGTCCTTCAGGTCAAAGCCGTCGCCTGTGAGCACGTCATTACCCTCGGAGTCGGATCTTCCCTAGGGATACGTCACCGTAATTCCGAACAGGAATTCTAAAGTTTGGTCCTTCAGCGCAGTAGTCAGCTCATCCTATTGATTCCCTTGACCGTTTCTCTCCACACCACCCTCATGCCCCGCGACTAGGGTGAATTTTTTGGTTGCAAGAAAAGCGCGTTTCGCTGGATACTGAATCATCCATGTCAAATCTCAAATCACCATCGATGCTTCTTTCGATCCTGGGGTTGACGTGTTCCGGGTGTGTAACGGCACTCGCCCAGGGTACCTTCAACGACCAGCCTTACCAGAGGCCGGAGAACTGTCTGCCATGCCACCAGCGGCAATTTGACGAACTCCGCAGTTCAGTGAAGTCCGGCTACCGGAACGTCAGCCCGCTATTCAACGGGTTGGAAATGGCCTCCAATTTCATCGCCGGCGGACTTCTGCGTCCGGTGTATGCCGATAGCACGGTGGTGCTTCCGGACGGCGTGGCCCTGAAAACCAACATGTTCACCTCGCCGGTACTGAACGAGGTTCGCGAGGTGCAGGCCGGATTCTGCTTCACCTGCCACAATGCCCACATCATGCGTGAGGGCGACGACCCCACCAAGCTGCGGGAAGTGCCTCAGTTGGGCGGCTTCCAAAACAATTTTCGGCCGGACCTGATCCGGCCCTTGCGCGACTATCACTTAATCGACGCGCAAGGCAACCAAGTACTCCCGGATACCATCGGTGGGCCGCCGCCGGCAGGTGCGCTTCCGTCGCGAGGCGCTACGGGGATCACCTGCGACATGTGCCATAACGTCTCGGGACCCGACCTGAATCGAAGCTTCCAGCACGATGGCTTCGCGAACACCAGCCTGATCATCGACCACACCGTTGAAAAGGTTGGTCCGTTCTCCTTCCCGGTGGCAGTGAAGGGTAATTTCCACATCGCCAGCACCAATCCGGATAAGATCGCGTTCTTGCGCGCCGGAGCATTTTGTAACGCGTGCCACGACGTGCGCGTTCCTCTGGGTGCGCCCGGCGATCTCCAGCACGAAGAGCATAACCTCAATCTCCCCTTGAATCCGACCGGACAGCCGGTCAACTACTTCCGCTTGGAGAATCTGAGCACGGAGTGGCAAATCGGCGGTTACAACAGCACCAACAATCCGTTTGGCAAAGTGGTTCGCTGCCAGGACTGCCATATGTCGCAGTTCCCGTTCACCCAGAATTCGACTTATAAGGTCGGAGACATGACTGTGACCACGCCGACGCCCGGCGTTTTCGCGGTGGATTTCGCCGCGGTTCCAGGGGTCTCCACCGAAGGGGATTTCCCCTTACAGAAGCGGAACGTGGTCAATCACTTCTTCACCGGCGTAGATGTGCCCATCCTGAGGCCGGAGGAGTTGAAGGCCCGGTTGGGTCCCAGTTATCCGGACCCCTACGAATCCGGTACCGACACCCACGGCCAGCCCAAGGCGCTGGCTTCGCGGCGCGACTCGTTGCTCCGGGCCGCCGTGCGCCTCAACCTCGACCACAGCGACTCCACCGCCAGTCTGGGCCAGGAACTGACCGTGCGCGCGGAGGCGGTTTCGCTGACGGGTCATCGCTTTCCGGCCGGGTTCTCGCAGGAGCGTACCACCTACATCGAGCTCACGGTCAAGGATGCCAATGGGTTTGTGCTGTATCAGTCCGGCTATCAGGTGGACAAACCCCATCCGGAGACCGGGGCGAACGCGGCCAACGGCAACCTGGATGACGAAGACCTCGAACATGTGGTCGCGGTGGTGGATCCGGGCCATGTGAACCATCCGTACACGACCGGAAACATGGCCGCCAACGGTCCCGCCGGCGCCAACAACGGCGGTACCAATCAGGTGTTCTACGCCGGTCCGGACGACGGGCCCGATGCCCGCGTTTACGTCGGCGCCGAGGAGGGGCTGGTGCTGTTCCGCAACGAGCTGACCCGCATCTTCCTCCCCAACCAGTATCTGGGCCGGAATGACGCCAGCGGCAATCCCATCCGGCTCTCCAATCCGCACTACGAGGAAACGTTCCTGGCCTCTTTTGCGAATACGGTAGACAATTTCCGGTCGTTGCGCCCCTTGTCGCCGCGAACGTTCCGCTACAAGATCCATATGCCGAGCGCCGCGGAATTGAAAGAGTTGGGAGTTCAGCTCGCCGGCCCGCTGCAAATCCACGCACAGGTCAACTACGAACATTTCCCGCCGCTGTTCCTGCGCTACCTGGCCCGCACCACTGGCCCCAATGGTCCCTCCGGCAACGACATGCAGTTGGTGGACGAGCAGAGGGTCCAGGACTTGCTCAAGAGCAACCGGGCCATCGCCACGGCCGATTTCACGGTGCAACTCCAGTGAGAAAAGCCATGACTACCACGCGAATTGCCACGATCTTCGTTTTACTGGCGGGCGCGTTGCCGTCCCTGGTTCAAGGGCAGACGACTCCGCCCCCCTATAAGCCCGGCGACTATCAGACTGAGAATCCCAGCTATCCCAGACGGAACCCCTTCTATTTTGAGGGCCGTATCGACTGGGACCTGCTGGGCATCGCCAATCCAGCCAATGCCTGGGAATTCGCTCAGCGGGGGATCCACAAGCAGGACGACCTGGAAGACATCTCCGGAGCCATCGCCGATTATCGAAGCTCGCTGGCGATCAACAGTCTGAGCAACGGGACTTGCCAGTTGATTACCACCACGCCCACGCCTG
>JBGPHB010000045.1:0-11431 GCA_041484155.1 Bryobacteraceae bacterium | reverse complement strand
ATTGCTGCACCGTGTGGGGCGGGCAATCTTGCCGGCAAGCCGGCTTTCGTGCCGGCTTTTTTCTGCTGGATCGGGACCGGAAAGCCGGCCCGGAGGCCGGCTCGCCGCCAAGACTGGCTGCCCCACGGGCCGGCCGACGAATCTTCGCAGCGGACAAAGAGTAGTACATCTGCTATGACTGTAGGATTTCCCATCGGCACGATGATGGCGTTTTTGCTGGTGCTCGCGCGGGTGGGCGGGTTGATCACGTTCCTGCCGGTCCCCGGGTTCCGCAACGCCCCGGACATCATCCGGGTTGTGCTGGTCCTGGCGATCACGTTCGCGCTGTTTCCGGCGTGGCCGTCCCTGCCCGGCGCCGTGCCCTCCTTCGGTGAGCTGACGGCCTGGGTTTTCGCCGAAGCGGGCTTCGGGCTGGTAGCCGGACTCGCGGTTGCTTTCCTGACCGAAGGATTTCAAGTCGCGGTGCAGGTACTCGGGATGCAGGCCGGTTACGGCTACGCCTCGACGATCGATCCCACCAGCCAGGCCGACGCGGGCATTATTCAGGTGATGATGAGCCTGGTCACGGGCCTGCTCTTCTTTACGATGGGGATCGATCGTACGCTGATCCGGGTCCTGGCAGCCAGCTTCGAGAAGTTCCCGGCGGGTTCCTGGGCGCCGGTCGCGGCCAGTTTGGACGGTGTGCTGCGTCTGGGCGCGGCCATGTTCACGGTGGGGCTGCGCCTGGCGATGCCGGTGATCGCCCTGCTGTTGCTGATCGATGTCGCGCTCGCCCTGCTCGGCCGGATGCAGCAGCAACTGCAACTCCTGTCGCTGGCGTTTCCAGTGAAAATGCTGGCCACGCTGGGGTTGTTGACGGCGCTCGCGCCGGTGATCGCCAGAGTGTTTGAAGGCGCGGCGGGCCGGACCATGGACGCGCTCTGGCGCGTGGTGCTGCATTAGCGTCCATGGCGGATAGCGGGCAGCGCAGCGAAAAACCCACACAGAGACGCCTTCAACGGGCTCGACGCGAAGGTAATTTTCCGTCCAGCCGCGAATTCGTCTCCGCCATACAGTTTTTTGGGTTCGTCGCCCTGGTCGTTACCTTCAGCGGCGCATGGCTGATGCACACTGCGCGCGCCACGCGTACTCTGCTTACGCGAGCGTTTTCCACCGATCTCACTCTTAACGCGCTGGTCGCCTTGACGCGCACCGTGATCGTGCCGGAGGTTGCGCCGCTTCTATTGGCCGGAGGGGCGCTGGTGCTGCTGGTCCTGTTCACACAACTCGCCACGACGCGCCTGGGAATTTCGTACTCGAGGCTGGCGCCGGATTTCAAGCGTCTGAATTTCCTCAATCGATTCTCGACGGTACCGGCTCAAAATCTGCCGCTGTTCATCCAGGCGCTGCTGCTGCTTCCTTTGATCGGCCTGGTGGTGTATTACGAAGTCACCGAGAATTTAGGATCGTTTCTCGAATTGCCGTGGATGGGGGCACGGGCGGCGGTGACTCGGATCGGCGGAACGATCGAGGTCCTGTTGTGGCGGGCCGCCGGTCTGTTCCTGGTGGTCGGCGTGGCCGACCTCCTCTGGCGGCGCCATCGCTACACCAAGCAACTCAGCATGACCAAGCAGGAGGTGCGCGAAGACGCCAAGGAGCAGGAGGGCAACCCCCACGTCAAGATGCGCATCCGCCGGTTGCAGCGCGACCTGGCGAGACGCTTGATGATGAAGGAAATCCCGACCGCGACGGCCGTGATCGTAAATCCGACGCACTACGCCGTGGCTATCCGCTACTCCATCGATTCGGCCTCGGCGCCGAAAGTGGTCGCCAAGGGCAAGAACTACGTCGCGGCGCGTATTCGCCGGAAGGCCATCGAGCACCAAGTGCCGATCATCGAGAATCCGCCGCTGGCGCAGGCGCTCTACAAATCGGTTGACGTCGGCCAGGAGATCCCCCGCCACCTCTACCGCGCGGTCGCCGAGATCCTGGCTTACATCTATCGCTTGATGAACGGCGATTTACCGGGGTGACGCATACGCATGAACGATGCAAAACGTTCCCGGGATATTTTCACCCGAACTGCAACCGAGCAAGGGGTGCTTTCGTCACATGGGTGTAAGGAGGAGTAGGGAAATGAGGACGATGAGAAACAAGTGGTTAGCGGTGGCGGCGCTGATTGCCGCACCGGCGCTGGTGCAGGCTTCGGCGGGCACGGGGGCGCCGGTCACGCTTGAAAATAAGGTTCGGCATGAGCTGGTAATGCTGCCGTATCTGAACGTCTTCGACGATGTGTCGTACCGTGTCGATGGCGGAACCGTAACATTATTCGGCAAGGTGACGCAGCCGGTTCTCAAGAGCGACGCTGCCAATGCAGTGAAGCATATCGAGGGCGTCACGCGAGTGGACAACCAGATCGAGGTGTTGCCGCTGTCGCCGTTCGACAACCAGATCCGGCTGCGTACCTATCGCGCGATTTACGGCTTCGCACCGCTGCAGCGCTATGGGCTGGGCGTCATCCCGTCGATTCACATCATCGTGAAGAACGGGAACGTGACGCTGGCCGGCGCGGTATCCAGTGAAACGGATCGCAATCTGGCCTATCTTCGGGCCAACGGTGTCTCCGGAGTTTTTTCTGTAACAAATCAGATTCGGGTCGACAAGTAAGGTAGCGCTTCTTTTTGGACCACCTGGACACAGTCTCCCCCTGCGGGGCCAGGTTGATCCGCGGCGGCCGGTTCGCCTCCTGGACCGGCCGCCGTTTTCTGTTTCTACAGCCCCCGCTCCTTCAAAACTCGCTTGACGTTGCGGCGACCATGAACCACGGCCATGATTCGGATCGGGTCAACTTCAGGCTGATAGACGATCAGATAGGAATACAGTGGAAAGAACAACACAGGCCTGCGGGTGAGGTCTTTCCGGCGATGTCCCAGCCCTGGCATCCGAGCCAGCGCACCGAACATTTCGTAGAACTCGGATTGAACGCGATTCGCGGCATCCTCGTTGTCAAGCGCGATGCAACCGCCTGCGGAGAAAGAGAATGATCACTCATGCGCGCCGTTGATCGGCGCGCCAGAGGGACTTCTTTGTTTCCAAGCGAGCGCGGGATTCTGCTGAGGTCAAACCCTCACCTCGTTCGAACTGAGCGAATCCCCGCTCAATCTTCTCGTCGATGGTCTTTCTGTTTTCCTGCAGCCAGTTTTCGTCGGCTTCAAGCGATTCCAGGGCGCGGTGAATCACCTCTTCGGCGCTGGCGAATACGCCGCTTTGGAGCTGCTTCTGAATAAGCCGCTCATCTTCGGGTCTGAGGTTGATCGTCATTGCTACTCGCTCCAGTCGGTTGGCACCGACAAGTCCATTATCCACCTCCCGCCGCGATGCGGGTGCTATTCAGCCGCCGGCTGCTTCAGACCGGTCGTACGTCCGCGCAGCGGTACTTCGCGCAGCGAGGCGTTGAGAACCACGGCCGCTGTCATGATCACCGCGCTCACGAAGAAGATCACCTGAAGTCCGTGAATGAGGGACATGCGCACGCTGGCGAAGAGAGTGTTCAGAAGGTTGATGCCGCCTGGATATTGGGCGAACGCAGCCTCGAGTTGCGGGTGGATCTGGGCCAGCATCAGTGGATTCGAGAACGGCTTCAGCGCGATGGGCGGTATGCCGGGCGGCACGCCGCTGGCAAAATCGTGCTTGTAAATGGTTAGTAGCACGCTGCCGAATACGGCTACGCCCACGGTGCTGCCAATGGAGCGGAAGAACGTGGTTGAGGCGGTAGCCGCACCCATGTGCTCGCGCGGGGCGGAATTCTGTACTGCCAGCGTGTACACCGGGTTCAGGAAACCCATCCCCAGGCCGGCGATCACCATCGCGCGCACGACCTCGATACGAAGCGTCGAGCCATCCATCCGTGCGAACAGAATCATCCCCACGGCCACCAGGCTCGATCCCACCACCACCAGCGCCTTGTACCGCCCCACGCGCGAGGTAAACTGGCCGCTGAGAACGCTCGCGACCACCGCCCCCATCATTAGCGGCGTCAACAGAGAACCGGACTGTGTCGCCGAAATCCCCAGGACGCCCTGCATGAACAGCGGCAGATAGATGATCACTCCGAACATTCCCATTCCCAGCACGAACACGGCGGCCGAGCATACGCTAATCACGGGATTGCGAAAAATCGACAGCGGAATCAGCGGCTCGGCGGCCCTGGTCTCCGCATAAAGAAACGCCGCGAGCATCGCGATGGCCACTGCCAGCAGCGACTCGACGCGCGTCGAGGTCCAGCCGTAATCCGTTACCCATGTAAGCGCCAGGAGCAACGGGACCAGGCAGCATGTCAGCGTCGCAACTCCCGCCCAGTCGAGCTTCCGCTGAACGCCCTGTGGACGGAAGTTAGGAAATTCCAGATAGATCGCAGCGATCGCGATCAAGCCCACGGGCAGGTTGACATAAAACGCCGCGCGCCAGGTCCAGTAATCCGTCAGCCAACCGCCGAGCGTCGGTCCGAAGATGGATGCCAGGCCCCAGACCCCCGAGAACAGGCCCACGTAACGGCCACGCTCCGCCGGTGAAAAGACGTCGCCGATGATCGTAAAGACCAACCCCAACATGATGCCCGCGCCGGCGCCTTGCACGCCTCGGAACAGGATCAACTGGTTCATTCCATCCAGTGAGAGGAAGTTCAGTTTTCCCGAGGCGCCGCATAAGGCCGACGCGAACACGAATATCGCGGTGCCCATCAGAAAGAACCACTTCCGCCCGTAGATATCCGACAGCTTGGCGAAGATCGGGACGAATAGCGTGGAGGTGAGCAGGTACGCCGTCGCCACCCAGGGGTACCGGTCAAACCCGGAGAGCTGGGCGATGATCCTCGGTTCCGCTGTCCCGACGATGGTCTGATCGAGCGCGGCCAAGAGCAACGCCAGCATCAGCCCGGCGAGCGTTCCAACCAGTTGGGGGCGCGTGAGACGAATGAACCCTGACGTGTGATAGGTGGTTTCGACGGGAACAGCCAATACTTCGATTGTACGCTAAGCTGCATTTCACGCAAAGACGCAAAGGCGCAAAGTTTCTTGGCGACCTTTGCGTCTTTGCGTGAAATGTTTTTATTGAGACTCGCCGCGCGCTGCTTCTTCCAGCACCCGCTTGGCTCGCGTCGGATTGAAGACGCCGCAAGAACAGAAGCGTGTAAGGTAGCTGGCGGCTTGTTCGGGTGTGCGCCGGCCTTCCTTGACCCAGTCGATCATCTTCTTGGCCAGCGAGTGGCTCACCATTCCGTGACCGCACATGGTGGATAACAGCATCACCTTCGAATTCGGAAGCTTCTCCGTCTTCCCTTCGAAGCCGAGCGAGTAGCCGACGCTGTGCCGCGGGATTCCGGCCGCGAAACAGCACTGTTCGGCGCCGTCGATCGACGTGGAAATGTTGATACTCAGGCCCAGGTCCGCTTCCGTGACCGCCTTGACGAAATCCTCGGCCGCGACGCGATTGTCGAAAACGGCGGCTACCGTAGTCGGGCCATCGAGGCCGTTAATCACGGCCTGGAAATCCGGTTTGAGGTCCCGGTTCCAATGCGAGGTTGGGTTCATTTGCCTGGACGGGCGCAGCGCTCCGCCGTGGATCGCGTCGCCGAGGTTTACAGGCTTGAACGGCGCGGCCATTTCCAGAAACTTGCGGAGCTTGGGCAGCGCGCCCTGCTCGTTCTTTCCCTTGCTCGCGATCGCGAAAACCACATAGTCGTCGCGGAAGCTCTCGGCGGGTCCAAAACGATGTAGAGTATTCGTCATCGCACGCTCACAGGTTGCTCAGCGAACTCCGGCGCCGGCGCATTCGTAATGCGGCCGAGGCCGATGTTGGTTTTGGCCCGCTCCAGCTTGTAACCAAGTCTCTCCAGAATCGGGCCCACGACGGTGTCTTCGCCGCTTGCGTCGCAGCGCGTTCCCACGCCCAATGCGACCACGGTGTCGATCTGCTTTTCGATTTCCCAGACCAGCCGGATGATCTCCTCCGTCCGTGCAACGGGCACCTTAATCTCGACGATGGCCGACAGGACTTTTTCGTCGAGGATGTCTTCACGAATGGTTCCCGTGGCGACGTCACTCATCAACGACGTGACGGGGTTTTTCTTCTCAAACGCGACACCCGCTTGTGCGAGCGCCCGGCACATTTTCTGGATGTCGCGGAACCAGACGCCCGCGCCGGGCCGCCCGAATTCGATCGTGAAGCCTACCTCGCCGACCTGAACGCGCCCGCTGACGTCGTTGGTTTTCACCTCTTCGGTGCCGCGGCCGTGGACGCCCGTCGATTCGTGCGGAACCCGAGGGTCGGAAAACGCCCGGCGCACTACGCGCGGCCATGCCAGCTCATCCGGCTCGAAGGCGGCTGTGGGGCACACGTCGGGTTCGGGATCGAAACGGAGCCGCATTACTTGAAAGACTTTTCGGACCGTACGCACGAAGGTCGGGTTCAGATGTTCTTGGCTGAGGCCGTTGTAGCAGGCATAACACTCCACGCACTCGTCACGATTGATGGTGGCGCGGTGGATCGTCTGGTCGATGTAGATCGCACCCATGGGACACACGTAGGTGCAGTTCCCACACGCCACGCATTTGTCAGCACTGATTTTCACGCGAAGATCCGCTTACTCGCATCAATCTTACCGTAAATCATCGCCCCGATCAGGCACAGAACCGTTCCCAGAACGAACGGCACGTTCCAGCCGTATGCAGACGCAAGATAGGCCACTACGGTCGGAGACATCGCGCCCCCGATGTTGCCGCACATGTTCATGACCGCGGCCGCCGAGCCGGCGAAATCGCCAGCGATGTCCATCGGGATCGCCCAGGAAACCCCCACCGTCAACTCCAGGCCGAAGAACGCCAGGCAACTGAAGGCCACGCAAAGCTTGGGATCGTGGGTGAACGTGGCGGGCAGAATGGCAGCCGCGGCGATCAGAAATCCGCCGATCCCCACCATCTGACGGGATCGCTTCAGGTTCCCCGTGTGCTTGAAGAGGAGGTCGGTGAGCCAGCCGCCCCCCAGGTCGCCCACCACGCCGGCAAACAAAGGCAGGCTCGAGTAAATCCCCATCGCCGTCAGGCTGAACCCTCGAGATTCTTTCAAGTATGTCGGGAACCAGTCGAGATAGACGACCAGACCGTACTGATAGCAGAAATACATCATGCACAGCGCCCAGATCGTCGGGCTCGACAAGATGCGCCGCCAGGGGACCTTGACCCCAATGCCCGCGCGCGGGCCTCCGGTGGCCGAGTGAATGAGTTCGCGCTCGGCGGCGTTCACGCCGGGGTGCTGCTCCGGACTATCGCGGTAGTAGAAGTACCAGATTGCCGCCCACAGCACGCCCACCACACCAAAGACAAAAAAGGGCATGCGCCAGCCGAAGCCCGCGATCAGGAAAACGGCCAGCGGTCTCGTGAGCGCGGCGCCCAACCGGGAGCCCGCATGCGTGATCCCTTGCGCGTACCCACGCTCGTGCGGCAGCATCCATCGCGAAAGCGAGCGCGTCGCGATCGGAAATGCCCCGGCTTCTCCCACTCCGAAGAAGAATTGGATCACGATCATGGCGGTGGCGCTCCAGGCGAGGCCGGTCAGAGCTGTAAACGCGCTCCACCATCCGACGATCAGCGTGAGAGCCCGCCGCGGGCCGACCTTATCGCCAAACCAGCCGCCGGGAATCTGGAACAGCGCATAGGCCCAGCGAAAACTCCCCAAGATCCAGCCCCGGGTGATCAGCGAAAAGCCGAACTCGTCCCGAATGACCGGCAGCGCCGTGGAGATGATCACGCGGTCCATGTACGTGATCATGTAGACCAGCACCGTGAGCCCCAGCACCAAGTGCCGCACGCGCGTGGCACGCCCCGCCGTCTCCGTCGCGGGAGCCGGTTGTACTACCGCATCCTGTCCATCACTGGCCATATCGCTTCCACCTGTTCCCCGCGGCACGCGTACATTCTGTCATACAGATTCACTGTAGGATCGCAGTGCGGCGGGATAAACTCAAGCCGTTCTCCGAGCCGCGGTTTGCTGTCGTCACATTCAATGAACCAGTCAACGAACCCGAACTCGTCTTCGCCCCAACGGTAGCTGGATCCGGGAAGACTCACCGCCTCCGGACCATAGCCCCGATCGGTCGAAAACGCTTTGAACCCGGCGTCGATCGTAACAGATTTGTCGTGATTCCCGCTGACGACGGTGGCCAGCACCGTCATCGCGTGGCGAAAATCGAGTCCGATCCGCCGGTAGGCCAGGTCCATCAATACATACGATCCAGCTTGCAACTCGGTGAGCCCCGTATCGATGTCCCATGTCCCCGTACTCCCGCCAGTGAGGATCTCCGTCGAGAGTCCCGCACGCGCCAGCGCATCCCGCGTCTCGATGGCCGTTCGAAACGCCGCTTCCGAGACGCGCTTCCGCTCCTCGTAGTCGCCGGCATGGGAACCGTTCACCGAGTAGCCCTGTAAACCGCGCAGCCGCAGATGGCTGGCCCGATCCACCGCTCGAGCGATTTCGAGCGCCTGGTCGGTGGAACGTGCACCGGTCCGGTGGTCGCCGACGTCAAGATCGACCAGCACGTCGACGTTTCGAGCCGCCGCGTCCTGGTACCACTCGACCTGTTGCACATGATCGACCACGACCATCGCGCCGGTTTCGACGATCCTCGCGATCTTGAGCGGATCGGCGACGGGAGACGTCAGCAACAGCCCCTTCACTCCAGCCCGCGACATCAGTTCCGCTTCCGCAACCGTCGCCACGCAGACCCCGCAGGCGCCCGCGGCAATCTGACGCCTGGCGATCTCCACGCACTTATGCGCCTTGGCGTGCGGCCGCAGATTCTTGCCCGACCGCTTCACATGCTCCGCCATGCGGGTCAGATTTGCCTCAAAGGCATCCAAATCCAACAGCAGCGCCGGAGTAGGAATCTGCTTCTTCGTGAGCACCGATCCATTATTCCAAGTTGTTCGGGATCCGCTACTTGCGATTCTCTGGTCGCGTTCCCGGGGCCGTGGAGCGGATCTCCGACCGATAGGCGCTAGCCTAACGGCCAGCCCTGATCCGAAATGAGAATAGAGTTCCTGCCAGCACTTACTTGTTCAAGATAGCGTCTTTGGTAGACCACTCTTCCATTCTGTCGGGGCAAGCCTCTTGAACTCCTCATAAAGCCAGTGGTACATAGGATGCTCCGGCGAGAATGCGACTACGGGACCATCTCTGGCTTCTGCGAACTCCGATTCCGGCGGGCCAAAATAGCGAGAGACAAAAGCACGGTCATCAAAAATATACAGTCGCCACTTTGCGCCATCATTGTAGAATCCTATTTCAGCGTGGTAAGTTGTCTTCAACTTTTCCTCCGCCGTCTCACATTGCGCCCTGTAATGTTCGATGTCGAGCACACCTTCTTTGTGAATTCTATGATGAATGAAGAGCTCTGCGCCCGCCCGCCAGAACGGAGAGTCCCGATTGAGCAGCAAGACTCTAAAGTCCATGGTTTTCAGCGAGTCCGCTAGGATGAATTTCTCCTCTTCATGAATCATGGTGTACGCGCTGACGAGCAGGCAATATATTCTCTTGCTATGCTTGACGGAGTATGAAAGATCCTGGCGAAATTCACCCATATTTCGTTCCTCTCGGCTGTACGTCGACCTCCGATTGCCCGCAACATAAGTACTCGACGCACACCGCTAGCCATAGCGTCGTACAGAAGAAGTCCAATAGGGCTCTGAATAATTGCGTAAATTACCAGAGTCGTGACAACGAACAAGATAGCATGCGCAATCCAGTTGAATGGCGAAGGAAACCACCTCGCTGGAATCTCGGCGATTCGGTTCATTACTGCGGCGGCTTTTGGTTGAAACTTCAGGGTGTTGACCGTGATAGTTCCAAATATGCTCAGAATAATCGCACGTCTCTTTGAAGGGGAGATCATTTGTGTGTGAGCTACTTAGGAGTCCGTATTAAAAGGACTTAGATAACAATAGGAGCAAAAAAGCCGAGCGGAAGTTCGCATCGGCTGAGCTCAACATAGATTCCCGAAAGGGAAACTCACACACTCTGGCGAGATTAGAGGGGCTCACCTGTCCAGTCGATAGACGACACAGCGAGGCCTACGTTTTTCTTTCTCTGCTTCCTCCTCCTTTATTCGCCTGCACCAGCCGACGAACTGGTACATGAGTCCGGCGACTCCAAAGAGCCCTGAGACCGCCCACATTGTATCGTTGTGCATATACGGTTACCTCCGTAGGGTCGAAGTTTCCCGCGCACTCCAGAGCTGCGGGATGGAGAACCAGCACCGGCCAGGACGGTCCGTGGTCCTACAACCAGCCCTCTGCCTAAACTGATGATTTGGCTAGCAAATTCGTTCCACAACTGACGGCCTTCCTGCAAGTTCCTGATTCGCTGAGGTAAACCAGTCAGTCAATCTCTGAATCGTTCGGAAATAGATCCTTAAACGCATAATCCGGGCGCTGGCATCAACGGCTTCAAGATTGTGATATCAATTGAGCGTTGGAGTTCTCCTAAAGAAATGATCTGGGGCGGAAGCGATTGCGGCTAAGGTCGGGATCAGCTCGATGCTCGGTGCAATCTTAAAGAAAGGGGCGAAGATGGCGAAGAGGTCTTCAGACCACGGTCGCCTGGTTATTCTCCGGCGAAGTCGACGAACTATCGTCAGTAAGTGGAGGACTAACCACATGCCGGTAGCCCTTCCGATTTCACAGGGTTTGGCGAGATGAGTACATATCCTCCAGTCATTTGCCCGAGGCCCGCTAGACTCCTACTAAGGTTCTTCCCGCCCGGAATGGTGTTCTTCATCGCCCCGGAATCCATTTCGCGTTCACCCGGATACTACAAGGTGACCTGACCGATGATACACGAACGTCAATGTCGTGTCGGCTTTGTGTAGAGTCTAAGAGGTTCCGATCTGGGTTTGCGTCCGCTTCGCTCTAGGCGCCAATAGGCCCAAGAAACGGAGCCAAGAATGGCATTGTAGGAGACTTGCCCCGATTGGTTGGGTAACGCGCTAGTCGAACGGATGAAGCCGGAGTCGTGGTCTCGGCCCGACCATGGAACCTGATGAACGCCAGTCACGGAAGCTTCGATAGTGGCCGGAACCACATGGGGGGCTTCGTTCGCAAGTCGGCTACCTGGACCTGTGCGGTTCGTAGTCGACAACCGGGGGTGACGTACCATGGCCCACTCTTCCGGTAACGACTCGTCGGCCTTCCGCCTGCAAAATCTACCTAACGGATCGAGTCCGTTGACGCGCTCGATGAAGGCGTTGGTTTGGCGCGCCGCCGATCAGTTCAACGCAAACACAAACAGGAAGCTCGAATCCTGCAGGTTGTCGTATCTCACAGGATGCAGGTGCCGGCCACCGGCTTGCAGCGCGAGATATTGCCTTGGCCCGATCCCATACGTCACCGGCGCGCACTCCAGT
>JBGPHB010000044.1:0-11521 GCA_041484155.1 Bryobacteraceae bacterium | reverse complement strand
CGGTCGTGCCGGTCCCGTGCGCGTTCAGATAGCCGACATCGGTGGTTGTGACACGGGCCTCCTCCAGAGCCCGGCGAATCACATTCGCCATGCCTTCCGGGTCGGGCGCGGTCAGGTGGAAAGCGTCGCAGCCTACCGCCGCCCCCATCACCGTGGCGTAGATATGCGCGCCCCGCTTTTTCGCATGCTCGCGGTCTTCCAGAATGACAACACCGGCGCCTTCGCTCACCATCATTCCTTTGCGATTCCGGGAAAACGGCTGGCAAATCGCCGGAGCCACGGCATGGACTCTGCTGAATCCCGCCAAGGCCACCTTGGAGAAGGAGTCTGCCCCGCCAGCCAGAATTATGTCGGCATCGCCTTCCCGGATCAAGTCGCATCCGTAGCTGATCGCGAAGTTGCCCGAGGAACAGGCGTTGGCGATCATGAGCACTGGCCCCCTGATCCCGAACAACCGTGCCAGCGTCGATGTCACCACATTGCTGGCGAAGCCGGAGTACAACTTCAGGGGAACTTCCTCGGGCCGGCCCAGAGCCCATAACTCGTCAGCTTCTTCGATGGTCTGAATCTCTCCCGACGTAGTGCCCAGGATGAGGCCCGTCCGGGAGGGGTTTAGCGATCGTGGTTCCAGGCCAGCGTCGCGCAATGCCTCGCCAGCCGCCGTCCAGGCTAATAGCGTGGTACGTCCAGGAAGCCGCAAGCCGGGGTCCGGCTCGGGCAGTCCCTTCACCTCGCCGCCCCGATGAACGGGCCAGATCGAGGTGTCGAACGAGCGAATGTCATCGATCCCGGAGCGGCCCTCCTGCAACGCCGCCAGAAAAGCCGCGTTGCCGATGCCGTTCGGCGATACTACGCCGAGTCCCGTGATCACGATGGACTTGCTCATCCCTGTTCCACCATGACCGGCGCGCTTGCATGCTCCATGGTTTTCATCGCCCGGCGCGCGGCCAGCGCTCCCGAAATCGCCACCGAAGCAACTCCCGGGCCGGGCTCAACCCAATGCCCGCACAAGAACAGGTTCTCGAAGGGTGTTTCCACTCCGAGCCGGTCGCGTCCAAACTGGCCGGGTCCGCAATCCCAACCGTAGACGGATCCGCGCGAGTTGGCGGTATAGTGGTGAACCGTACGCCGGGTTGCCGTATCCTTGGTGACCACGCGCTCCAAAATGCCGGGAACGATTCCGCCCAGCCAATGCAAAGTTTCCGCTTCGTAATCGGCTCGGCGGCGGCTCCATTCTTCCGTGTACATCTCCGCGTCATCCTCCACCGGTTCGGTGCACGCACAGGAAACCGTGAGGATGTGGTGGCCCGGAGGAGGCAGGGAAGGGTCCTCCAGAGAGGGAGTGGCAAGGTAGCGAAACTGGTTCGCGGGATCGTTCAATGCATCGGAGTCCCAATACCAGCCTCGTACGGCGCGGAGCATTTCGGCATCGCATTTCAATCCCAAATACAGGACCTTCAGGGAATTGCTATCGCGAAACGACCGCAGCGTTTCCAGGTAGTCCCGATCCAGATACTGCTCTCCGATTAAGTTGAGAAAAGTCTGCCGGGCGTCGGCGTTTGAAACCACGATCCCCGCCTCCACCTTTTGCCCGGAGGCTAACTCCACCCCAGCCACCCGCCGACCGTTCTCCACAATCAGCCGGCGCACCGGAGTGTCCAGCAACAAGTGACCGCCAAGTTCCTTGAAGCGCCACATCAGGCTGTCAGGCAGCGACTGGGACCCGCCGCGGGCCAGATAACCGCCATCATAGTGATAGCTCATCATCATCGCCGACATCGCCGCGGCCGATACCTCGCCGGGCCGGACGCCCACGAAACCGATGGAGGAACCGAGAATGCCCTTCAGCCGGGGGGACGAGAAGGAGCGGTTCAGCATGTCTTGAAAAGTGCACGCACGGTAGCGAACCAGGAGCTCGCTTTCCTGGCCCCGGTACTGGTGCCTGTAGACGCGCAGCACCTCGTCGAAGAAGACGGTGAGCGCCCCGCTTTCTTCCGGAAACAGCCCCCGCAGCAGCTCGACGTACTCAAAGAAGTTAGCTGGCAGTTCCAGCACCTGGTCCGGAAAATGGAGAATTTCGACCGGGTCCTGCGGAATAAAGGAGAGCTCCAGCTTCAGTTGGCGCAGCAACAAACCCACGAAGCTCTTCGGGTGCCCCAGGCCGCCAAAGTAGTGAGCCCCGGCGTCGAAATAGAATCCTTTCCGCTTGAAGAAAGAGCAGAGCCCGCCTGGAATCTTGTGCTGCTCCACCAACAGAACCTTGTACCCGTTGGTGGCAAGAAGCGCCGCGCAGACCAGCCCCCCGATCCCGGCCCCGACCACGATCGCATCATACCGGGCCGCAATTTCACCCGTCGGGACCACGCATCGGCGATAACCGCTCCAATGCTTGCGGGGGCCAGGCGTCATGAGCATGACGGCTCAACTCTTGCCGAGGTATTCTTGCGCCAGCGCGACTGTGTCGTTCAGAGTCTTGACCTGCTGCAGCTTCTCCTCGGGAATTTGAACGCGGTACTTCTTCTCGATGGTCGCGACAATCTCCAGCGCCATCAGCGAATCCACTCCCAGCTCGTCGGCCAGGGATGTGTCGTCACCCACCTGCTCAGGGGGTATCTCGACAATATCGGCGATGATCTGCCGGATCTCCGCCCGGGTCGTCATCGGATCCCTGCCATTTCCATCCGCCATTCTTTCCATCCTCCGTATTAGTCTCAGGCAACATTGCGCCGCCGGGACTCAGTCGTGTTCCGAATCCGCTCTTCGCTCACTGCCTGTCCATAAAATTGAAGCGGAGCCATCCCGATCCCTAACCGGTTGGCCTTCGCCATGATATCGACAGCCAGGACAGGGTCGGAACGCCCCAGGCCGTAGTTGGTCTTTTGATCATAAACCGCCAACGTCAACGTTTCAGCGAAACAGCCGTACAGTTCCTGGCAACTCACCATTCTCGTGAACGGCACATCGGAAATATTTGGAAGGTTTCTCGCCCGGTCCACCTCCACCGAGCGTGGGAGACGGACTGCGCCTCCCTCCAGCGCAATCACGTCCTTGAGGTCCGTGGTAAGCGACTCGGAGACGTTCTTGGGAAACGAATCGTCGATCACAATGGATCCCGGCTTGAGGTAACCGGACTCCACCAGCCGTCGCGTGGAGTTGGTTGCCACCACGGTCAAATCGGCCCGCCGCATTTCCTTTAGATCGACGAAGCACTCGATTTGAACCTGCGGATTGATCTGGGCAACCTCCGCGGCGACTTCGTCCAGGCGTTCGGTCCAGATGTCAATCAGCAGGAGCCGCATGACCCCCATTCCGGCGAACAGCTTCGCGCACCCCGATCCGATCGAGCCCGCCGCTCCCACCACGGCAACGGTGGCGCCGGGAAGTGACAGCCCGATTCTTGCGCTACTCTCCTTGGCGATCTCCAGGACATTCGCAATGGTGTAGGCATGCCCGGTGGTGAAACCCATCTGCGGAAAAGCCTGGCTCAGCACGTGCCCGCCATTCCCGAAAAAGGCGATCAGTCCGGCCATTCCCACCGTATGCGCGCCCAACTCCGCCGCCAGCTTGGAGCACTGCATGATCTTAGCCTTCCGAAGCTTGTTGCTGTTCATCAGTTGCTCGGTGGAGTTGCTGATCAGCAGCACCCACCCGGTGATATTGGGCAGGCCGTCGGAAAATCCTCGAAATGTCAATTCCACTACTGTGGGGAAAGAGCGCCCGCACCATTTCTCCACCATTTCCGCCGGCAATTCCTTGAGAAATGCGTGCTCGCGCTGAAGATCCTCGATGGAATCGTAGTGGGCGATATGCGCGAACGTGCCGGGACGGGTGGTTTTCAACCGCTTCACCAGGGGACGCAAACGATCGAGTTTTTCCCATAGCTCACGCCGCAGTTCGTCCCCATCCCCGCCTGCCATCTCGACGCTCAGCTCGACGAACGCCTCCTCCTCATCCAGCAGGATCGGGGCGGTCATGTCGTACAGCGTGTCTAAGAGCGCGCGCCGGTCCGCGAGCGGCGAATCGAAGCTCCACCGGGCCAGTCCCTCCCGCCCTAACTTCGAGAGCACGGAGATGATCGAGTACGGCGATTTGCCACTGCCGAAAAGCGGATTCTCCAGGCCAAGCAACTGGGTGGCCAGGGGAAGCACGTGATAGAAGCTGGCAAATTCCACCTCGGACAGCTCGTTGACCAGGTGTTCGATGAGATCAACGAGCCTATGAAACGTGGACGGGTTTGACTTCCGCGCCGGTGCTGTTTGTATGGCTTCGTACATCTTTCCCCTCTTCACGCATGCCAATGTCGGAAGGCCGCAGGTCCAGTTTCTTCAACACATCTCGAACCACGTCCGGATTCGCCAGCGTGTTTTCCCTCTTGATGGCTTCCTCCCAGCTCATCTTGCCCTCCCGGACAAGACAACTCATCTCGGCGATGTACGGATGGTATCCGCGCTGATGAATCTGCGCGACGATGGCTACCGTGTTCAGCCGGCAGTTCGTCGAACAGGCGTCCGTATCGCGAGGGGCGAGCCAGCCGTACTGCTCGATGGTGCTGTAAATCTTTTCTTCGTCGTACTCCACCATGGCGTGATACGGGTACAGTACCTTCGGGTAAGATTCACCCTCTTCCAGATACTGGCTCTTGATCAGATACTGGTCAACCTGTTCTCCCACCACTTCGTGGATGGGATCGCGAATGATCTTCGGGAAGTCCACCGGATCGTCCCGGTTCACGTCCTTGGCGAAAAACATTGTCGATCCGGTCTTCATGAAGCTCTCCATGCCCACGTCGGCGGCTTGTCCCGGAGTAAACCCGATCACGACCAGCGGAATTCCCTTCTCCCGGCCCATTTTCAACGCCGTGCTCAGCACCGTGGCGATGCAACTTAGACAGCACTGGCTGGCATAGGGCAGCAGGGACTTGGAGAGCAGCTTATCGTTGGTCAAAGCCTCCCGGAAAATCGACTTGACCAGGTCAGAGCGCGGCCGGAAGTACACGTGGTCCACCGCCAGCGCATCGACTACCTTACTGATGTTCCGGAAGGCTTGCGGGGAAATAAATCCGTTATCCAAAGTGAAGGCGAGCGGATTCAGGCCGTACTTGGTCTTGAGCAGGTGCAACAGAAACGTGCTGTCCTTTCCCCCGCTATAGCAAAGGATGCAGTGGTAGCCGTTCGGATTGGCTTGCCGGGCGTCATCTACCGCCTTTTCAAATTCCTCACACAGGCGTTCCCGGAAAACCCGCTGCCGCTCCATGAAAAGGTCGTGGTAGACACAGTAGTTGCACATTCCTCCCGGTGTCATTTCAAACCCAGGAAAAACCTCCGGCAAGGCACATCGAGGACAACGGTTCATGGAATCCTCCGGTTTCGGTGTCGCATCTGTCCATCGTACCTCATAAACGCCGATGCTCCCCGGCGACCCAAGGCCAACGGCGTTGATGTATACTGTTCTATCGCTAGGAAGCTTGCAACGGCAGGTTGAGATGGAAAAATCTGGCAAACAACTCTCCGGCAACTCCATCCAGTGGCTCTTCGCATATGGACCTGCCGCCCGGCCTCGCACCGCCGTGGGCCGCTGGCAGGAGTTGACCGGCTACATTTGGGTTTTCGTGGGCACCGTGGTGCTGATCGGAAGTTTCTTCCCGCCGTTTCTGGTTCCCTTCGTCGGAGTTCCGCTGGGTGACATACTGGGCTGGGTCTGGAGGCGGGAGCAGGGGTACGACTACGCTTCGCTCTACGGCTTTGACGGCGCTTTCCGGATAGGATTCATGTATGTAGTGCTGGGGCGGGCCGAAGTGGAGTCGTTCCTCTTCAGTGGGATGTTCATGCGGATTTTGATCATTGGCCCCTTTGTTGCCAGCCTGGCTTTAGCGGGCCTCCTATTTCACGGAGTCGCTGGCTTAATCGTTTTCGTCGACATCCTGACTCCCTTTACCGCTTTGATCCTCTGGGAGCAAACCAGGTACAAAGAGCGCTTCCGGCTCGACAATCCCAACAAGCCTTGGTGGAGGGTCTGGCTCTCTCTCCCGCAGAGCGACTACCGCAGGTCCAGGATCAGCCATGTCATCGAATACGAATCCGTCCTTCAGTCGGCCTACTTCCTGCTGTGTATGGTGTTCCCCACGATCACCTATACCGCTAAGGGCTTCTTCGAGTCCAGGTTTGAGCTGGGCATGCTGTCGGCCACTGCGGGCCTTCTCTTCGTTACCGCCGGATTGACCCCCATTATCATCATGCGTGGCGGCGATCTCTACGGAGGTAAAGGAATATGGGCCGCCAGGTACATTGTTTGGTCCCGTTGGGTGTCCCTGGCCTGCGGAGTGGGCCTTTGCGCGGTAGGACTCCTGCCGTGGACATCCTGGCTCCTCCTGCAATGGGTTAACATCCTTGGTCTCACGGTAACGACTACGTTCTACCTCAAAGAGCCGTTGAGAGACAATCCTTAGGCAACCGCCTAGCGCAGAAATCAATTGCAGGCCAGGGCCTGCGTTACGGTGGCCGCATGTAACGCAGGCCCCGGCCTGCATTCTTTCGACATCCACCCGACTTAGGAGCTCGGATCTCTTGGGGCATGCAGCTGGCAAAAAGAGAAATATAGGGAACTATACAAATTTCATACACCCACACCAGGATCAGGGCTGACAAGGCCAAGAATCCAAAAAACATTAGCGGCCTCACCTCCCCCAAGAAACGGGCGATGGTTGTGCGCAACAGCAGTCCGATTGGCGCGAAAAACGCCACTGAAGCGATGAGCGATACCGCGCTAACTAGTTGAGCCACGAAAATAATATACCCGAAGTAATAGATCCAGCCCCAAACAAAGCGACGCCACTTTAGATTCAAGTAGGCTTGGGGGTTCAGAACGATCAAATGCTCCCTTGGAAGTTCTCTAAGAAATGCCATCAACGCAAAGAACGGTAAGGCGATGAAGGGTAACAGCAATGGTAGGGCAAGAAACGCTATGGCTAGAAAGCTGACCAGCGTCCTGTGTAAACCTTCCTCGGCACCCCTTCTTGGATGTATATCACCCTGCGAGGCATTTCTACGAGGACGAAATCAAGGACCGGGAGCAGCCAGGATGGAAAGGCACAATCTTTCGGTGGGACTCAGCAGATCAACTTGCGGATGTCTTCTTGGCAACGTTCGGCGCTTATCCAGGCAAAGAGGATACAGGTCTGGACTACGATGCGCTATTCAGCGAACTCCTGGGTAATCAGGAAGTCCGAGATTGTGAAAGACGCGGTAGTTTGGCCCGGCGCTTCAGAGGCCTTTACGCCATCTACGCTCACGACCGTCAACCTGCGGCTTGAGGGCCGCTCATGGGGCTGGCACAGACCGGGCCTCTATCATGGCGGAAGCGAGGATTTCACCGATCTAGTCAATTTCTGGAACCTGCGCGCAAGCGGAATCGAACTGTTTTTCTATGACCCTGCGCTCCGTCCGCGTCTCTTTGAGATCACGGCCAACCACCTTGCTAAGGTGCGCGCGAGACACCGAGACCCGAGAGATCTGGGAGACGGCGTCGCGATATAGAACAAATCGCGCGACGTGACGATGGACATCACCACGTTTGGCGCTGACTTGGTATTGCCGTCGTTTTCCCCGACCGTTTTGAATGGCCTCAATTTGAAAATTCCCGTCGTAGCGTTCGAGGAGAGGTCCATATTGGGCCTCGTATCGGACGATGACCGAACCTCGGCGACCTTTGAACTCCCGCCTAAGCCGTTCTTTGACGAGCCATCTTTCTACATGCAGAAAGTTGTAGTTTCGGTGCGTTCGTTGATGCCGACCGAGAATGTTGTACTCCAGCCGCCATTCCTCCCGCTGTTGAACGAATACTACGGGAGGGAGATCCACACGTACAACACCGTTCGCTCGGAGCGCGAGGGAGTCGGGATCATCACCGATCTAACAACCCATAGCCTAACGATTCGAGCATTGGATGTCCGTACCTTGGTGAAACGGATCTTTGAGACGTTCGGAATATCCGCAAAACCGAGTCCTCCGGGCTTAGTGGGGTTGCGCTTAATAGAGCAGATGGGCGGTCTTCAGGGTTGTCGCGTCTTCAAGATCGCCGGTGTCAGAGAGCTGATTCACAGATATTCTCCAGATCAGTCCTTCACTCGAAGCAGCGCCGTTGTAACGATAGGCAACATCGATCAAGCTTCTGGAGTACCTCGGTTCTCCGCTTACGAGCGGCCCTTCATTGAGCCACGCGAGCGACAAGATCTGAAGCCCGAAGACGCGTTCACGTACCTCTTAAAGAAAGGAGTATTTCGAGCAGGTCTGCGGTTCCTTTGCGAGAACTGTGAATTGGAGAGTTGCGTCCATCTCGATGATGCCCGCACAATCAGTCGATGCGAGTACTGCGGCAAGGAATTCAACGTCACACCACAATTGAGAGATCGAGATTGGGCGTACCGCCGCTCTGGTCTGTTCGGACGCGATGACCATCAAGGCGGGGGGATTACGGTGGCGCTAACGTTGTAGCGTTGTAGCAACTACAGACGGCTTTGAATGATCACATTTTGGCCTATTCGACAGGGACCGAACTAGAGCCGATCACGGCGGGTATTGAGAAGTGCGAAACGGATTTTGTATTAATTGTAGAATCACCTGCCGAGCACGTCTCCAGGTGGCCATCGGCGAATGCAAAAGCAACCGGGAGATCACTTCAGACGACGTAAGGAAGCTGGGGCTCGTGGCGGATGCGTTAGTACGTGACCGCACTTGCGAGGCTTTCATCGTCTTCTCCAAGGCGAGCACCTTTACCGCCGAGGAAGTGGAGCGATGCAAGGCTGCCCAAGCGCAGCTCGGCCATAGAGTAATTATCTTGTCAGGGCGCGAGCTAGAACCAGATCACCTATACGAGCAAACGGCGGAGGAATTCGAGATTAGCCCCTACGGGAGTTCCCTGGAGCAGATGGCGCAAGCGACTCAGGGCATCTATTTCGATCCAAGACCCAAAGCCCGGTAGGCTCCGTGGCCGGCAGCCTCAGTTCGAGGCCGAAGGCTTGGGATTGGATCACCAAGACTCATGACCGGGTCACAGCGGCATTGTTGATGCCATC
This sequence comes from Bryobacteraceae bacterium, assembly GCA_041484155.1. Taxonomy (GTDB): domain Bacteria; phylum Acidobacteriota; class Terriglobia; order Bryobacterales; family Bryobacteraceae; genus Palsa-187. The sequence goes on along the minus strand of JBGPHB010000044.1, from coordinate 2,451 downwards.
CTTGGCCCGATACACTCACCTGACTTGTAGCGCCCATCCCGTCCTCTTGGCATGTTCGCGACCGCCTGCAGTCCGCACGATCCGTCTTCTGGTTGGTCTTTGATTTGATTTTGCGCGCTGTCGGTGTCACGTTTACCCGTGATAAACGTGGGTATCCGTGCACGCTCCTGCGAAACAAATAATACCTGCTATGTTTGATCAAGCTGCCTTCTTAGCCGTCGAACCGCCGGTTCCCCCTGGCAGTGGAAAGACGCGATGGCGAACCCAAACCTGCAACTCCACGAATTGCGCCAGTATGTCGCCAAGCGCGACTGGCAAGTCTTTTCAGAGTATGTGGATACGGGCTTCAGCGGGACTCTGGCTAGCCGGCCGCGGCTCGACCAGTTGCTGCGGGACGCCCGCCTCCGCAAGTTCGAAGGCGTGCTGGTCTGGAAGCTGGACCGGTGGGGCCGTAGCGTGGCCCATTGCGTCCGGTCGATCCAGGAGCTGGTGTCGCTCGGCATCCGTTTCCTCAGCCCTACGGAAGAGTAGTTGGCGAAAGGTCGCGCAGGCTCTCGAATTGCCGATGTCGACCGTGATCGACGCCTGCCGACCCTGTTCGGAAAACCCTCCTGCGGGCTAGCGCTGGCAACGGCGCAAACACAACTCCTTACCTACCAAGCATTTACCGTTCGACAAACACATGGTTTCCGAACACCGGATCCTCGCCCGGCCGGAGCTGATATCAGCCGGGCACAGGCCCAATTCGGCGGCGGACGCCAACATCGCGGCACCCGTAGGGCAAGGCGCCCAGCGACGCATCGCTCGTCCCCGATGTCCTGCACACTGCTGATCTGCGTCCCAAGCAAGATGATCGGTGGCTGGCCTTTTTTAGGCGGTGCCAAAATCAAGGCCCTTCCACCGCGGCAGCCGGCGGGTCTTGCGCCCGCAGCGCCTCTGCCGCCGGGACTACGGCCAGTGCACTTAAAAATCGGCGTCTCTTCATCCAACCGTTAGCATCCCTTTTAGAAGTTCACCTTCATGGCGAGTTGCATGATACGGTTGCCGTTCAATGCCACGACGCCGGTGATGACTCCAAACGTCCCTGGCGCGTTCACCGCATTCCCGGGAGGGGCCCAAGTCGGGTGGTTGAAGAAGTTGAAGGCTTCCATGCGGACTTGTGTGGTCAGCTTTTCGCGGTACTTGAAGTTCTTGAACAACGAGAAGTCCATGTTGAACAGGCTGGGCGCGCGGAGGTCCGGCGAGAATCGGGAAGTGTTGCCGAAGGTGAAATTCGGGGCCGGCGAGAACACCGATTGGTCGAAGTACGAATTCAACCGCTGGTCGATGGGCCCTTCCTTCTTCGCCGAGGTGCCGTTGTTGTTGGGGCGTTGACCTGGGCAGCCGATCTGGCAATTGTTCACTCCGACTCCGCTGGAGATCGCAAGCGGCTGTCCGGTCTGTGCCGTATAGATGCCGTTCACCTGCCACCCGCCGATGACGAAGTCGACAGGCTTGATCGCGTTGGCGAGAAACTTATGGTTACGTCCCACGGGGATCTCCCAGTTTCCGGAGATCACCAGGCGCCGGGAGATATCCTGGGCGGAAATTGACTTGTCCCCTGCGCGATTAAAATAGTCCTGCTTGGCGCCTGCCGTGCCCAGGAAATTAACGGTGGTCGAGGAGTCGTCCAGCAGTTTCCCGCCGGTGAAGCTGATGAGCATCTGGAGTCCTTTGGAGAACCGTTTGGTGGCCTCAAAGGTGAAGGCCTGGTAGTTCGAGTTCCCTTGCGGGACACGGAAAGAGGTCACGCCCTGATATTGCGGGAAGGGCGAGAGCAACTGCTTGTACTGGACCGTCGTCTGGGTATAGAGAGTGGACGTTGGGCTGAGACCGGCGACGTGATAGAAGGGGTTGGGCACGAGGGCGTTCAGTGCATTGCCCTGTGGGAAGACCGAAGCCGGAAGCTGACTGAGAACGATGTTGCTCTCTCCGTCGATCAAGTGCTGGCCTTTGCTTCCGAGGTACGCAACTTCCAGGACCCATCCGCCGGGCAACTGCCGCTGCAGGCTCCCGTTCCATTGCTGGATGATGGGGTTCGAGTTGTCGATGAAGATTCCGCCATTGCCGCCTCCGATCGCCAGACCAAGGTCCGTACCCGCGCCGCCCGCGGCGCCCAAGGGTAGGTTGTAGCCGTTCGGGAAGGGATTGCTCAATGTGGTCAGGATGGTCCGGAAGTTGTCGTTGGTGATGTTCAAGGCGGTGCTGCTCTGGAACCCTTCCGTCCCGGAGCTTCCGGAGGTGCCGCCTGCCGTCAACACAGAGTTGGAGTACAGGATTCCGTACGCGCCCCGGAACACGGTTTTCGGAGTGATTTGATAGGCGAAGCCGAATCGCGGACCCCAATTGTTCAAGTCTGTCGGCGCCTGCTGCCGGTCGTTGGGGGCGGGCCCCTTTGGCGGGGCCGGCGGT
>JBGPHB010000043.1:0-11526 GCA_041484155.1 Bryobacteraceae bacterium | reverse complement strand
CGCTGAATCCGACCAGCTCGCGCAGACTCCAATCCAGAATCGCGGTACACAACGCCCCGCTCTGGCTGATGAAGCCCACATGGCCCGGCCGCGCCGCCCCGGCGGCGAAAGTGGCGGTCAATCCCGTCCACGGCGCCATCACACCTACACAATTGGGGCCGATGATGCGCAGCTTGCCGCGGCGGGCCTCGGCCAGAACCTGTCGCTCGAGTTCCGCGCCGTGCGGGCCGGCTTCCTTGAATCCAGCCGAGATGATCACGGCGCCCTGAACCCCGGAGTCCACGCAATCGCGGATCACGGCCGGGACGGTTGCGGCCGGCGTTACTACTACCGCGAGGTCTACTGGATCGGGCACGGAACGAACATTCGGGTAGGATGGAAGGCCCAGCACGCTCGATCGATTGGGGTTGACCGCTACCACGGCGCCCCCGAACTGCTGTGCGAGCAGATTCGATAACACCGTGCGCCCGACGCTACCCAGGGTCTCGGTGGCGCCGACGACGGCGACCCTCTTCGGTGCAAAGAATACGTCTAGAGTGGGCTGGGTCATAAGACGCAAGCTCGCTGCCGATCAGCCTTCATTCTCACGCAAATCCCTACATCCTCGATGCCCCCGATTGGCAGCCAAAATGCCTTAGTGAGAGTTGCAGGAGGTTGTAAAGACAATGACTACCTTACAACGCTGTATCAAGTTCTTGAACAAGAATCAAGTTTCTTACACCCACACTGTCCATCCGAATGCGTATCGGGCGCGCGAAGTAGCGTCAGTGGAACATTTGGCGCCATACCAACTCGCCAAGACGGTCGTCTTCTGCGGGGACGACTGCTACGCGATGGCGGTTCTGCCGGCCGATTGCATGGTGGATGTCGACGATCTGGCCGCGGGCCTGGGCCTGGCGAATGTCCGGTTGGCGACCGAAGCCGAGATCGCCAAGCTCTTTCCGAACGCCGAACTGGGCGCCATGCCGCCACTCGGGAAGTTGTTCAATCTGCCGGTATACGTGGACGAACGCCTGGCGCGAGAGAAGTACATCGTGTTCAACGCCGGTACTCACCGGGACGCCATCCATATGAGCTTTGCGGATTACCTCCGCGTGGCGGACCCCTTGGTCAGGCGCTTTGCAAATCCCGAAGTGAGAATCGGTTGAGGAAACCCGCATGCCAGACTTCCATCACATCCTCTTTCCGGTCGACTTCTCCGAACGGTGCCGCGCCTTGCGCCCGTTCGTGAAGTCGATCGGGGAGCGCTTCGGCGCCAAACTCACGCTGATGCACGTGATCCAACTTCCTCCCGCCAGCTACGGTGATCTCGAAGGTGGCTTCCCGATCATGATCGATGTTCCCGCGATGCTCCAAGACGGACAGAAGCAACTCGATTCGTTCTTCGAATCGCCGGCACCCTCGTTGAGTGTGCAGAAAGTGGTCGAGCAGGGCGATCCAGCCGCTTGCATCACGTCCTACGCCGAGCAGCACGGGATCGATCTGATCCTGATGCCGACGCATGGTTACGGGAAATTCCGCAGCCTGCTGCTCGGCTCGGTTACGGCGAAGGTACTCCACGACGCAAAGTGCGCGGTCTGGACTACGGCGCACACGGAAAATCCCAAGCTGGCAAGCCGCCCGGATTTCCGAAGCATTCTATGTGCCGTGGACCTGGCGCCGGAAAGCGCGGGCCTGATGCGCTACGCCGCCAATTTAGCGCAAGAATTCAAAGCCAAACTGCGCCTGGTTCACGCAGTGTCCATTACGGAGGCTCGCCCGGAGAAGTATATGGATACGGAGTTCAACCAGGCGCTATTTGAGATGGACCGCGAGGAGATCGCGAAACTGCAAAGGCAAGCTGGGACCGAGTTGGAACTATGCCTCGCCGCCGGTAGCGTGTCCACAGTAGTCCGCAACGCGGCCGTGTACAACAACGCCGACTTGGTCGTGATCGGGCGTGGAAAGCTCAAGGACGCCTTCGGACGCCTTCGCACCAATGCATACGCTGTCATTCGCGATTCACCTTGCCCGGTTCTCAGCGTATAGAAACCAGAGTGGATCATCATGAAGCCCATCCTCGTGTCGTATGCAACCCCGGTCCAGCCTCAAGCACTGGAACTGTTGGTCAAGAGTTCGCTGAAGTCAATCTGTACAGCCCCGGGGCCTTTCATCACGATTTACTTGCCAGCTCATCATCCCGGTGCGCCAGATGGCTCACTGGTGATGCGCCTGAAGACCATCCTTCGAAACGCCCGAGTAGAACTCGAACACCGAAGATACCAAGGGCCGATCGACGGGCTGCTCTCGCCGTTGGAAGAACTTGCGGGAGACCCAGCCATGCTGGCCGGCGCCGAGGCTTCAGTCCTGTTCGGGTCCCCGGGCGTTTTCCGTCACCTGCGACTGCAAGCGCCGGTTCAGGAGCGGTTGGTGGTGGCTACCCACCCCCATATCACGCCACTGCTCGCGGACTTGGCGCCCGATCGGGAATTCTACGTCCTGGCGATCAACAAGCAGAATCTGCGCCTGGGCCGGTGGCGCGACGGCGTGTGCGAGGAAGTTCCGCTGCCTCCTTCTATTCCGAAGAGTCTGGAGGAAGCCGGAGCTTTCGATCCGCCGGACCATGACCTCGAAAATCGGTCCGCAGCGGGAATCTCGACGGGCCAGATGAAGGCGGTACATTTCGGAACAGGCTCGGACCGTGAGACGGAATACTTGCACAACTACTTCCGGCTCGTGGACCGCGAGCTAGGGTCCGTGCTTGGAAACGCACCGCTGGCGCTGATTGGCGTCGAATATGAACTGGCCGCATATCGAGCGGCTGCCGAATATCCGCGAATCCTTGAGGCCCCTCACACTGGTCCGGAGTATCTGACCTGGCCGGATATGGGGGAGCGGGCAAAGGCATCCCTTCTGGCAAAGCAGCGCGGCGACGCGGAATACGCGCTTAACGAATTCCGTGAAGTCACTCGTCGCGATCGTGTCCTGAGCGGCATTCGCGGGGTGCTCGAAGCCGCGCGTGAGGGCCGGGTCCACCGGCTTCTGCTGGCGAAGGATGCCGAACACGAGGCCCTGCTGGGTCCGCTGTATCCCGCGGCTTGGGCGCGTCTGGAAGGCCTCCAAGACCTGATCAACGCCGCGGCAGTGGAAACGATTCGCGGACGAGGCGAGGTTTACATCCTCGATCCGCGGCAATTGGCCGAAGCCGGACCAATGGCGGCGATCTTGCGTTATTCACGGCCATGACCTTTCAACACATTCTCGTTCCAGTTGACTTTTCCCAGCGCATGCCTGGCGTCATTCAACACGCGCGGGCGATGGCCGAGACCTTGGGCTCGAAGATCAGTCTTCTGCACGTCGTTCAGAGGCCGATTGCAGCCTTTCCTGTCGGCCCGTACGTTCTGGATTGGGATCCGGCAGAGACCGTGACTTTTACCCGTGCGTTGCTGGACCAGCTTGTCGGGTTTGGCACGGTCCCGGTTCAGCGGTTCGTGGAGGTCGGTGACCCGGCGACACTCATCGTCGATTTTGCGAATCGGAACTCGGTCGATCTGATCATGATGCCGACGCACGGCCACGGTAAATTCCGCAGTCTGCTACTCGGTTCGGTGACGGCGAAGGTCCTACACGACGCAGGCTGCTCTGTGTGGACCAATGCGCATCGGGAAGATCCAAAGGACTTGCCGCCCTCGGAGATCAAGAATGTTCTCTGCGCGGCCGGCCTCGAGGCCGAAAGCGTCGGGCTTCTGGAACGCGCGTCTCAGCTCGCCAAGGCATGCGGAGCGCGATTGGTGGTTGTGCATGCGATTCCCGCGCTGTCGTCTGGCCTGTTCTTGCGCGAAAGAGGCGATTTCGCGGATTTTCTGAGGGACACGGCCCGCAAGCAACTTGCGGAGTCGCAGGCGCAAGCACATACGAACGCGGAAATCGTGATCGCCGAACGTGAGATCTCCAAAGCCGTGCGTGAACTCGCCGAGGACCGCGGAGTGGATCTGGTCGCGATCGGCCGTGGCTCGATTTCGAAAGCGTTCGGCCGCCTGCGGACTCATTCCTACGCGATCATTCGCGATTCGCCGTGTCCCGTGATAAGCTTCTGACCAACTGGAGGCCCTGTATGACAGTCCGTGAGGCGATGACGAAGAAGGCGTCGGACGTGACTGCCGCCGAAGTCGTCAGCGGGCCGGTGCGGACCTGCGCGCCGGAAGACGAACGGCGCGCAGCATGTCGACGGCACGAGCTGGCCGGCGATTTCCTATGAAGACGACGTCAACACCTACCGCGCGATTTGCAGGCACTGCCCTTAGTGTAGTGCGGCAAGCAGATCAACGATTATCCAGGCGCAAAAGGGGGACTGGCTCGAATTTCGCCGTCTTTGCGAAATTCGTGCCTGTACCCTTTTTGCCCCGTCATCAAACAGTGTGCCTCGGACCGGCAACGAATTTCGCAAAGACGGCGAAATTCAGTCCAGTCCCGGTTTGCGCACTCTAACTGTTACCGAACACGACTTGCGAGGCAGACCACAGTACGGTGACCGCGCGATTCGGTTCCAAACCCCGCACTGAGATCCTCTTTTGTCCTCTCAACCCACTCCCTTACGGCCGCGGTTCGGTAAGCGGCTGATTGCGCAGGGTGCCGATACCGAACCGCGACCGTAAGGGAGCGGGCTGAACGAATTCGTTACACCTTCTGACGGGCGGGGCTGGTCGCGCGTTTGCGCCGTTTCTATCTCTTACCAGGTAGCAGGCTCATGAGGTATAGGACGATCCCGGCGCCAACCAGCGGGCAGCCGAGTGCAAGAAACGCGACAAACGCCAATGGATGCACTCGCAGCAGCGCGAGCAACTGCACCAGAAGGCCGGCGCCAATCAGCAGGCTCGCCCATTTGATTCTGGTTTCAACAACAGGCGCTTCCATCGTTACTTGGGCTCCTTCCAGAACGTCGCCTCGTTGAGCGAGCCAACCTCGTGGACGATGTCGTGGCAGCCGCTCGACAAGCAAGAACGCCGGCCGGATTTGGCACCATCGAGCAGATCCGGAGTCTTGTGATGTCCAGACACCTCTTCGAAGCGGCGAGCTCCCAGATGGCAGTGCAGGCACTCGCGGTTGTTGTACGGCTGGTACAGCTTGATGTCCGCCGGTTTTGGAATCGTGCCGAAATACTGCACCTGGAGGTGGCGAAGGCCCCTGATCTTCGCGTTCACACCGCCGAACATGGAATAGTCGGTGTGACAGGTATAGCAGGCGTGGTCGCGCGGAACACGATTGTTCTGGAAATGGCGGGCTGGAATGAAGCTCGGATCGTCCACGTAAAGACTGTTGCCGAAATCGGCCATCACGTGACAAGAGAGACAAAACTGAGTCGATTGCGCACGCTGCATCTGCTCCGAAAACCCGCCCCACACCGAGATCACTGGAAGGATGAAAAGAGCCACGAAAGCCAGGATCTTGCCCTCACGGGATCGCGTAAGTTGAGCGCGGAAGCCGACCAGCAGGACCAGCGCGATGGTCAAAGCGAAAAAGAGCGTAATCAGCGAGGCCGGCATCTTGCATCAACTACTTGGCAAGGCTCCGGTAGAAATCGACGAGAGCCTTGATCTGGTCCTTGTTGAACTCCTTGCCGTAGGCGTCCATATCGGCGCCCTTGCCGGTCTCAACCACCTTGGCCATATCTTCGGCGCTCATTTTGGCCGCGGTTTCCTTAACGCCCTTCACCTTCAGCTTCTTGCCTTTGGCGGTCTTGCCCGCGCCGTCGGGGCCATGACACGTCGCGCACTTGTCGAGATAGATATCCTTCGGGTCCTTTTGCGCCCAAGCGCCCAGAGCGCCCAGGACAAACAGGGCCGTTGTCAAACAAAACTTCATATTAGAAACTCCTGGTCCAAGCGATCGTCAGTAGGTTCGCGCCGAAATTGTTCCCGGGCACGATCTGTTCGATATAGTAAGTGCGCTGCAACTGGGCAGTCAAGCGTCCCAGCCGGGGGACGTCATAATAGATCGAGCCTGTGGCATAGGGGAAACTCATCGGTCCATAGAGCGGCGCTTCACCCGCGATTTCGCCGAGGCCAGTCGCGCGCACGTAGTTCCCCGTGAAGTTGATACCCAGACGGCGGACCGGCGAGAGTCGCACGCCCCCCTGCCACACCCGATCGACGGTCTGATCGCGCAGGGAGACATTGGTGAACGGCGCCGCGCCACGCAGGAAGTTTACGAAATCGGACGCGAAGAAGCTGTCGTAACTAAATCCCGCAAACGCCGAAAGGCGCTCATTGAACTCATAGGTTACGGTGGCCGCGTTGCTGCGGATAGTGCTGCGATAATCGGTGTCGATCAGCTTGCGATTGCGCACGATCGCCGTGTCCTCGATGTAGAGCTTGTCCGTGGGCCGGAACCGAACCACAAAACGCCCGCCAATGTCGGTGTGCGGCGTGACGCGGGTATAGGATGTGCCGCTGTTGATCTCCTCCACGTCCGCCCGGATGGTCAGCATCTTAGAGGGTTGGTAGTACACGCTCCCAATCGGCCACGCGGTCTTGATCCTCTTGGTGCGCGCCGGATCCACCAGATGGTCTGAAATCGCTTCCACGTCGCTCTTCATCAGACGGACTCCGGTACGCACCAGGAGCGAGGCGGCCGGCGTGAAGAGCATATTGAAGTCCAGCGTACTGGTTCCGATGCGCCATTGATTTAAGGAATCGCCGATGGCGATGGTGGGTCCGTTCACACTCCGGAATTGGGCCTCGCTATCGACCGTAAATCGCGAGTAGCGGTAGTCGAGCAAGGTGGTCCACCACTCGTTGACCTTGTAGGTGAAGCCTTGGTCGATGACATGGTTCGGCTCGGTGACGTTGGCTCGCGTGGACAGAGTTACTGCGTAGGCCGCATCGGTGGTACCAGCCGAATTCGTGCGCGCAGTGCCGTCCATGGACAGGTCGAGCGATGCCGGACCGCGAAAGCGGTAGAAGATGTATCCACCCCGGGTTTCCAGCTTCGATGAAATCCGGCCGGTGTAGGAGAACTCACTCACCGGCGTGGTCAGCTTGCGGTAGTCCAACCAGGAAACGCGATTCGCCAGTTCCTTTGAGGTGGCAGGATCATCGATATTGATGCTTCGCTCCGGCGAACTGGCATTTTGCCCGTTGACCGAGTCCTCGAATCTCTGATACCCGAGACGGTAGTGGAAGGTCCAGGCATGCAGGGTGTAGTCGATGCCGCCGGTGATCCGGTTGGAAGTTTCATCGATCGGGGCAATCAAATAGTAGGGATTCGCGCGCGCAAATGAGCCCCAAGTCGAGGACGCGCCGAAGTAATCGAGCGAACGGGTAGTCAGGTTCACCCCATCGCGCGTGTTTCGGTAGTATTCAAAGCTAAACCGCAGGTTCTTGGTTGCATGCACCAAAAGATTGACCGAGCCGAGCTTACGCACGGTCGCCCAGTCGTGATTGCTGGTAAGGCCGTGGAGGCCGGTGGGCAGGGCCGCGCCGTCATTCCGGTTCCAATAATAACGGCTCTGGCGAAGGTCTACGTGGAGATCGTACCGCCGATTCTTGAGCGTCAGTTGAGCGGTCGAGAAAGGATCGCCTCCGAACCCGCTCAAGGCGAGCGAGTAGGTGTCTGCAAAGCGGTTTTGCCCCTCCTGCGCTTTTCCGAACAGATCGAAGTCCAGCAGCCGGGGGCCGCTCTTCAAGTCGAATAATTCCTCGAATTTCGGTTCGTACCCTTTGACGTCCGTGAAGCGGTAGCCAAACGTGGCCGATCCGCGGTTGTCGAACCCGCCGAACGAGACCGGGCTCGAAATGTCCTGTGCGAATATCGCCACGGGAAGCGCCAGAATTCCGATGAGTCTTATCATTCTCTGGTCCTCAGTGCAAGAAGTTCACATCGAAGTTCGAGCCATGAATGCTCGAGTGGCAGCGCGTGCAGTCGGACCGGGTTTGAAAACTGAGCCGGCTGTGTGGCACGTTGGCCGCGAACGGATCGACGTGGCATTGCAGGCATAGGAAGCGTTCCTCGCGGCGGACCAGCAGCATGCGGTTCACGCTGCCGTGAGGAGTGTGGCATGCCGTGCAGCCCTCCACTTTTACCGCCGAGTGCTCGAACACGAACGGCCCCCGCTTTTCGACGTGGCACTGCGTGCAGGTCTCCCATCCGCTCTGCCGCAGCGTGGCGCGGTTGGAAGTTCCATGGGTGTTGTGGCAGTCGGTGCATTTCATCGCCCCTTCCGGCACCCGGTGATGCGTCGGCAGGGCGAATTGCGCCTGAATGTTTCCGTGGCAGCCGAAGCACAGTTCGGGCTGCGGCTTCTTCAGCAGGCTATTGTGCAACCAGCGGTTTTCCTCCGGCAGCTTGGGCACGGAGAAGAAATTAGCCTGCGCCAGGCCGATTCTGGTTTGCCCTGGATTTCGCGCGGCTTCGACCAGGTGCGTCGCGTGGCATTCATTGCAGCCGACTCCATGCTGCAGGTGAGTGGAGTGTGTGAAGTCCTTCTGGTCCCGGCTGCTCTGATGGCAGTGGAGGCAGCGCTCAGAATTCTGCTTGGGATTGCTTCGAAAGGCGAAGATCAGCTTGGCGGCGGCCGCGGCTTTGGCGTCATCGCCGTGCGCGGCTTCTTCGGCGTCGGCGTGCGCCTTGCCCGGGCCATGGCACATCTCGCAACCGGCGACCGAGTCCTTTGCCGCTGGGGTCAGCGCGGCATGGTGCGTCTTCCCATATTCCAAGGACTCGGCGCGATGGCAGGAGCTACAGCGCTCCGCACCGGCGTAGAGACCGCCTTCCTCGGGCCGGATGGGGGCGACCGTGACCGAGGACGGCTCGGTCGCCGCAGTCCTGGTCTGGCCGAAACCGGCACTCCCGTACAACAGAAGAGATCCCAAGAGCAGTAGCATTCGCGAGGTCGGCATGTAGTGACTCACTGCGTGCAGACAACGGGCCATATTAGCATGTGCGCAACTCCCTCTGAAATAACGCCGCTTTCGGACGAGTGGTTGTTCTTTCGGATTTGTCCTGGGTGATTTGACCCAGGTGGCTGCGTCACGGAGCACGGAAGGCAGTAGGCGACCTCTGAAATTCTTATCGCCTCGACTCCCGAAGGTTTTACCAATGGATGGCGTTATACTAAAACTTTTCTATCGTACCAACGGGAAGATTTGTGTCATATGGGCGACGGCGGGCAGAGGGGCGAGGAGCGATGGGAAGGCCGGCGGTTTCTTGCAACACTCTCGGTCTTCGAGGGCTTGGAGGATTCCGGGCTGCGCGACCTCGAGCGCCATTCTTCCCGGGCTGTTCTGGAGGCCGGAGAAAGTCTCTCGGCGCCGGGACCTACGCTCACCATCGTCGTCTCCGGGTTGCTGCATCTGCTCGATTCCTCCGCCGCCAGGACCACCGGGGCGCGACTCGGACCCGGCGACCTGTTCGCGGACGCAGGACTCCGATTTTACCTGCCAACGGCCCTGAAAGCGGCCGAGCGATCTGAGATCCTCACCATCCCCGGGCACGTCTTGGATGCCTTGCTAACGGTAAAGCCATCTCTCTGGGACCAGATCAACGCGGAGGCATCTCGGCACTTGTTGCGTTTACACCTGGTGGCGACGCCGATCTTCCACAAGTTGGATGAGACTCTGCTGGGGCGTGTCGCGGCCCAGTCAGAATTCGTGGGGGTGAAGCGTGGCGAGGTCATCATTCGGGAGGGCGGCGCGCCGGACTGCATGTACATCGTCGTGCGGGGAAGCCTGGAGGTCTTCAGGGAAACAGAGTTCGGAGCGGTGAGCGCCATCGACATCCTGAGCGACGGAGCCTGCGTGGGCGAAATGGCGATTCTCACCAATGAACCCCGTTCGGCGAGGGTACGCGCCCGGCGGGATTCGATTCTCATCCGTGTTTCCGCGGCTTGTTTCGAGGAACTGCTGCATCGCAATGCCGAGGTGACCTTACAGCTCGCCCGCACGCTCAGCGAACGCCTCAAGCGCACCACCAAGGGCGCTCATCGTAAAATACCGATTCAGACCATCGCGTACCTCCGTTGGTGTGAGGAACCTGCCTTCGCTGACTTCTGCCAACGCCTGGTGCTCGCATTTCAAAACGCGGGTAACCGCGTCACACTCCCGCCGGACGGTCTGAGCTCCGATCAGGATCGATACTCGGCATGGTTGGCGGCCGCGGAAAGAGCTTATGACTACGTCCTGTGCCCGTGCGACAGCCTCGCGCCGAAGTCGACCGGACGGAGTATCCTGCAGGCGGACCTGGTTCTGTTTGTAACCCGGCTGGGTGACGGCGCACCGAAGGGCGAGGTGCCGCCGGAGGTCGAGACGGCGTGGATGAACGGCGCGCGCATTGAGCTGGCGCTGTTGCGAGGCTCTGGCGGGCCGCCGCGAGGAACATCCGGATGGCTGGATCTGGTCAAGTTCGACGCCCACCACCACTTGGTTCTCGAAAGTGACGGGGATTATGACCGATTGGTCCGGCGTCTCTCCGGTACTGCCTGGGGGCTGGTGCTCGGTGGAGGCGGCGCCCGGGGATTGGCGCATCTAGGCGTCATTCGAGCCCTGCGCGAGGGCGGGATCCCCATCGACATGGTCGGCGGCACCAGCATGGGTGCCATCCTGGCAGCCCAGTGCGCCATGGGCTGCGATGACCGCCAGATGCTCGAGATGACGCGAAGAGCCTACGCCGGAAGCTCGGGCCCGTTCGATCTGACGGTTCCGTTCGTCTCGCTTCACACCGGCCGCGGCACCATCGGCAGGCTCAAGGAAATGTTCGCGGATCGGTGGATCGAGGATCTTCCCATCGGCTATTTTTGCGTCTCTTGCAACTTGACTCGCGCCGAAACGGAGATTCACGACCGGGGGCCGGTGTGGCTGTGGACCAGAGTCAGTTGTTCGGTCCCCGGGCTGCTCCCCCCGGTACCCTACCACGGAGACGTACTGGTGGACGGCGGACTCCTGGATAACCTGCCGGTGGATGCGATGCGAAACCGATTGGCCGGATCGGTGGCCGCCGCGGACGTGAGTGTCGCCGTGGATCTGACCGTGGACGACGGCTTGGAGCCGGGATCGCCCTGGTCGGGCGCCTTGCAGACTTTCAGACAAATGACGAATCGGCCGCGGCTTCCGAATATTGTCAACGTTCTCATGCGGACGGCGGAGATCAGCAGTGTGAGAGACTCGAAGGTCGCGGGAAACCCCGCCGACTTGTACTTACACGTGCCCGTGGACGGCATCTCGATGACGGACTTCCAGCAAATTGACCGGATTGTTGCCTTAGGGTACGAATACACGGTCCGCCGGTTGGAGGCATGGAGAAGCCAAGAGAAGAGCGAGCTGTGATGCAACCAGACACCGGAACTTGGGCTGAAGACGCAGTCGCGATCGTCGGCATGGGATGCCGGTTTCCGGGCGGGGCGGATAGTCCCCAGGCCTTCTGGGGGCTGCTCGAAAAGGGTTTCAACGCTATTACCGAGGCGCCGGCCAGCCGGCCCGGGTTCCAAGAGCTGTTCGATCCGGACCCCAAGAAGCCCGGGCGCACCTACAGCCGCTGGGGAGGATTTCTGGATGG